>NZ_JAFCXL010000003.1:0-277104 GCF_049898325.1 Massilia sp. DWR3-1-1
CTGCCGCAAAAGTGCTTCCTTGCGCTCTGCTGAATAGTGCTTCACTGCTGCTCTTTTACTCCGCCCCCAGTACGGTTACGATAAATCAGATGACGCGACAACTATGCTGACATAGGGGGGTCACGTGCCCCCCGAAATTCCGAGAGTAAACGCGAATTCGGCAAAGTTTACAAGCCCCTCTGCAACTCATTGAATGTAAACGGCTTTTTTGGTCAGGCTGGATGGCGTTGCGGACTTATGTATAACGGCATGACTATAACCCGCCGGAAATCCGCAAGGTGATTTACACCACCAACGCGATTGAATCGATTAATATGAGCCTGCGAAAAGTCACCAAGGCTCGCAGTTCCTTCCCGACCGATGATGCCGTCAGCAAGTTGTTTTACCTCGCGCTGAACAACATCAGCAAGAAGTGGACGTATGCCGATACGGGACTGGAAATCAGCGTTGAACCGCTTCGCCATCCAGTTTGAAGACCGGGTGCCGCAGACTTAAACAAAAACCCGTTTACCCAGAATTCAGTACACCCCCAATGAATTGGTTGCATAGGAACTCCAGATCTCGGTCTTCTGTATTAACGACTGCCAGATCAAACAGTTTGTGGATGCGATGAGCATTCATGTAGTCGACCATCGTAATGCAGGGGGACCATGACAAAGAGTACTTCATTGCTCTCCTGCCTGACAGGTAGTGACTACGTGTCTTATCGATGTTCTCGCCAACGAGATAAAGAGCCATTCTTTCTAACTTTCGCGTGCACTATGTACGAATAAGTTAGCATCATCGCTCACCACTTACAACACGAAAGTCTGATCTTTGCGTGCGGAGAGCACGCGATAGTTAGACTTTTCCATACTTTCCCTAAGTAAGAGCCTATTCTTATTGGTAGGCGGCACGCCAGCAAATGATGCCCAACGCAAAATGTACCATCGCGACATAGGTGGAGATTTTCTTCTCCCAGCGTATCAGCGCGCCGAAATCGGTTCATCCCACTGTGCGCCCGTTCGACGACCCAGCGGCGTGCTCGTGCGCTGGCGCCCCGCTTTTCGTCCTGTTCCTGGCCGCGTGACTTGATGTGTGCCGTCAAGCCCAACTGCGGCACCAGGACCCGGATCGCCTCGTAGTCGTAGCCTTTGTCCAGACACGAGTGCTGAGGTTTTTCGGGTGCCGCTGCGGGCCGTTCGATCATCAATTGAGATAACGTTTGTTCCACCAGTTTCATGTCATGCCGGTTGGCACCATCAATCTCAACGGCGATCGGGATGCCATGCGCTTCTGTCAGCAAGCTGCGCTTGACGCCACCTCTGCCTCGGTCTGTCGGGTTGGGGCCGATTTTTTTCCCCACCCAATGGCGCCTTCGTCATTGCCCCAGCGAGTGCCAGCCATTCCCAGTCGATTCCCTTGAGCCGGTCATACTCGAGCAGCCCTTGCCGCCAAAATTTTTCAAACATCCCGGCATCAAGCCATTCCCGAAAGCGTTGGTACACAGGCGTGCACGAACAGATGCCGGTTGCATTTAAGGCATTCCACTGCATGCCTGTGCGCAGAACCAGACGGTTGTCGAGTCGGGGCCGATGGCATCCCAGGGGATGCGGCTTAGGCGGCGGCAACAGCGGTTCAAATGCCGCCCACACCTCGTCCGATATGCGCCATCCGTCATCGCGATTCTCCTATTGCTTAGCCATTTTCGCCTCCTCACAAGGAAGCTTGGACGGTTAAGCGGCAAAAAAAATTCCCCCTATAAGAATAGGTTCTTAGGTGCAACGGCGGCCATGCTCCTGTCGAGCGAGGCGCCGCGTGGGGTAGACTAAAGACCTGCGCTAACTCTGCATGGAGATGTGATGATCAAGGCAATCGTAACAGGGCACTCGAAAGGGCTGGGCGCGGCGCTCGCCGCCGATTTGCTGGAACGGGGCGCGCAGGTGCTGGGCATTGCCCGGGCCAGCGGCCAGTCGGCAGAGGGCCCCAGCGCGGGCCTGACCGAGCTGTCGCTGGACCTCGCCGACAGCGCCGCGCTGGCCTTCTGGCTGGCCGGCGACACCCTGCGCGACTGGCTTGCCGATGCCGCCACTGTGCTTCTGATCAATAACGCGGGCACCGTGCAACCGGTCGGGCCGCTCGCCGTGCAAGACCCGGCGGAGGTGGGCCGCGCGGTGGCCGTCAATGTGGCCGCGCCGCTGATGCTGGCGGCGGCCGTGGTGCAAGCCATGCCGGCCGGCGCCGCCTGCCGCATCGTCCACGTCAGCAGCGGGGCCGGGCGCAATGCCTACCCGGGCTGGAGCGTCTACTGCGCCACCAAGGCGGCACTTGACCTGCATGCCAGCGCCGCCGCCCAGGACGACAATGCCAATCTGCGCATCGTCAGCCTCGCCCCCGGCGTCATCGACACCGACATGCAAGGCCAGATCCGCGCCACGCCCATCGCCCACTTTCCCCTGCGCCAGCGCTTCGATGCCCTGAAACAGTCGGGCGAACTGGCGGCCCCGCCGCGGGTGGCGCGCCAGTTGCTCGATTTTATGTTGAGCAAGGACTTTGGCCGCGATCCCGTGGCGGACTTGCGCCAGCTTAAAGCGGTGCGCAAGTAAGCGTCGTCCGGCGGGGCGGGCGCGGCGAAAAGTCACAATGTTGGCGCGCGATTGCCGCGTGCTGCCCGGCAAAGGCGCGCGCACGGTTGGGCGTTCGTGCCGAGAAACCCCGATTGCTCAGGTAAAATTCACAAATCGACCCACCATCGCTCCGCCACAACCTCGCCGGGCAGTACCCCCCATGACAGAAGACGACTTCGAAGACTGCTCGGTGTTGATGATCGACGACGAGCCGTTTGCGCAAGACCTGATCGCGCACAGCCTGCGCGAATTTTCCCGCTTGTGCCTGCGCTACGAAGCCAATCCCGCCCGCGCCGTCGCCGTCGCCGTCGAGGTGGGCGCCACCGTGATCCTGGTCGACCTGCGCATGCCCGGCATCGACGGCTTCGGCGTCATCGGCCTGCTGCGCGCCCATCCCGCCACCGAGCACATTCCCGTCATCCTGCTGTCCTCGGAAGAAGATGCCGACATCAAGGCGCGCGCGTTTGCGGCCGGCGCCAACGATTACCTGGTCAAGTGGCCCGACCCGCGCGAACTGGTGGCGCGCGTGCGCTACCACCACGAAGCCTGCGTGGCCCGCAAGCAGCGCGACGCCGCCTTCATCGAGTTGCGGCGCAGCCAGCAGGAACTGGCGGCCAGCCAGTCCGCCTTGCACCAGGCGCAGAAAATGGAAGCCATCGGCCAGCTGACGGGGGGCGTGGCCCATGATTTCAACAATGTGCTGCAGATTATCGGCGGCAACCTGCAACTGATCAAACTGCTGGGTGGCCTCGGCGACAAAGCCCTCAAGCGCATCGATCTGGCCCTGGCCGGGGTCGAGCGGGGCGCCAAGCTGTCGGCCCACCTGCTGGCATTTGCCCGCCGCCAGCCCCTGCAGGCGGTGGTCATCGACCTGGCCAGCATGCTGCTCGACATGGAAGACATGGTGCGCCGCGTGCTGGGCCCGCGCGCCACCGTGGTCAGCGAGATTGCCGGCGACCTGTGGGCCACCACGGTCGATCCCGGGCAGCTCAACAATGTCCTGCTCAACCTGGTCATCAACGCGCGCGATGCGATGGGCGACGGCGGCACCGTGACGATTCGCTCGCGCAATGTAGTGGCGGACGAGGGCGAGCCCGGCGCGCCCGCCGGCAGCCACGTCATGATCGAGGTGGCCGACAGCGGCGCCGGCATGCCGCCCGAGGTGCTCGCGCGCGCCTTCGAACCGTTCTTCACCACCAAGCCAACCGGCCACGGCACCGGCCTGGGCCTGTCGATGGCCTATGGTTTCGTCAAGCAGTCGGGGGGCGATATCGTGCTCGAAAGCGAGCTCGGCCGAGGCACCAGCGTGAAGATCTACTTGCAGCGCAGCCACGACATACCGGCGCAGCGCGAACAGGGCATCGCCACCCAATTATTTGGCGGCATCGAAACCATACTCGTGGTGGAAGACGAGCCCGACGTGCGCACCTCGACCGTCGAGCTGCTGTCGGCACTGGGCTACCAGGTGCTCGCCGCGCACGACGGCGCCAGCGCCGTCGCCGTCATCGACAGCGGCGTCCATGTCGACCTGGTGTTTACCGATGTGATCATGCCCGGCCCCATCAGCAGCCTGGCCTTGCGTGAGCTGGTGCGCACGCGTTTGCCGCATGCCCAGGTGTTGTTTACGTCCGGCTATGCCGAAGGGGTGCTGGCGCACGAGGGCAAAGTCGATGCCACCGTCCACCTGCTGCAAAAGCCGTACACGCCCGAGGTGCTCAGCGCCCGGATTCGCCACCTGCTGCGCCCGTCGCGTCAGGGCGCCCAGTAGGCGCCTGGAGGCCAGGCGCTTACTTGCCCGGCTTGATGTAACGCGCCGAACCTGGCGGCGGTTCGTTCAATACTGCCCAGAAAATGCCCAGGTCGGCGATGGCGCGCACGAATTCGCCGAAGTCGACCGGCTTGACGACATACGCGTTCACTCCCAATTCGTAGCTGCGGATCAGGTCCTGCTCTTCTTTCGACGAGGTCAGCATCACCACCGGGGTGCTGCGCAGGCCGTCGGTGCTGCGGATCGCCTTGAGCACTTCGAGCCCGTCCACTTTCGGCAGTTTCAGGTCGAGCAGCACCACCGCCGGATTGCCCACCTGGCGGTCGGCATACTGCCCTCGCACGCACAGGTAGTCGAGCGCCTCGGCGCCGTCGCGCGCAATGATCACTTCGTTGGCCAACTGGCTGCGCGAGAGGGCGATCAGGGTCAGTTCGAGGTCGTGGGGGTTATCTTCGACCAATAAAATGGGCTTTAGCATACGTGCCTTCGTGGTTTAAAAATTCAAGACTTTGGGAATGCTGAAATAAAATGTCGCGCCTCCACCGGCGACCGACTCGGCCCACGTGCGCCCGCCATGCCGCTCGACGATGCGGCGCACGTTCGCCAGCCCGATGCCCGTGCCCTGGAAGTCTTCCATGCGGTGCAGGCGCTGGAACACGCCGAACAGCTTGTGCACATAGGCCATGTTGAAGCCGGCGCCGTTGTCGGCGATGCGAAATACCGTGTCGGTGTCGGTCGTGCTGGCGTCGATGGTGATGATGGCGGGGTCTTTTTGGCTGGTAAATTTGACGGCATTCGACAAGAGATTGAACATCGCCAGTTGCAGGAAGGCGGGGTCGGCGACGATGGTCGGCAAGCTGCCCACTTGCCAGCGCACATCGCGGCCCGCGTAATCGGCGCCCAGCCGGGCGATCGCCCCCTTGACCATGTCGTCCATGTTCACCGTGATGGGGCGCAGGGCGGCGCGGCCCATGTGCGAAAAACTGAGCAGGTCGTCGACCAGCTTGCCGGCCAGGCGCGCCGAATCCTTGATATTGGCCAGGAAGCGCTGGCGCGTTTCCGCGGTGCTGTCCTCGCTCGCCTCCATCAGCAGGTTGGAAAAACCGACGATGTGGCGCAGCGGCGCGCGCAGATCGTGCGATACCGAATACGAAAACGCTTCGAGTTCCTTGTTGGCGCGGCCCAGTTCTTCGGCCAGTTCGGCCATCTGTTCGGCGCGCTCGAGGGCAATGCCCAGCAGGGCGCCGCGAAACTCCAGCGCCAGTTCGATTTCGCCCGCGTGCCAGGGCGCGCTGGTGCCGTGGATGGTTTCGCGCCAGCTGGCGAAACTGGTGCGCGGGCTCAGCGACTGGGGCTGACCTGGCGCGGCTTGCTTGGCGTGCGGATTGCCGGCCCAGTCGAGCGTCTGGACCAGCTCGGGCCGGAACCACAGCAGGTAGTGCTGGTGGATGCGCGAGATCGGCATGGCCAGCAGGCCGCAGCCATTGCACAGGAAAGCGGCGGCGGGCGGGTACAGCGCCGACAGGTGGGCGGTGTGGAACAGCTCGCTGTGGCTGTGCACCCCCAGCCAGTCGACCAGCGCGCGGATCTGGCCCTCGTCCGGGGTGTCGCCGTGCACGATCACGCGCGCATCGACGACGATGGCGACGCCGCCGGCGCGGGCAAAGCGCAGCAGTTCGGGAAACACCTGGCGCAGGTTGTCGATGAAGTCGGGGCCCTGGGTCAGGCCGGCCAGCATCGACACCATGATGCGGCGCAGTTCGAGGCGAAACTGCAGATCGTCGGCGTCTTCGCGCGATTCGATGCACATCGACAGGATTTGCCCCAGTTGTTCGCAGGCGCCGCGCTTGTCGAATTCGAGCGGGCGGGGCTGGGCGTGATGGCAGGCGATCAGCCCCCACAAGGCCCCCTTGACCATCACCGACACCGACATCGACGCCAGCGTGTCCATATTGCGCATGTACTGCAGGTGGATCGGCGACACGCTGCGCAGCGCGGCGAAGGTCAGATCGAGCGGCGCGCCCGTGACCGGATTGTTTTGCGGCAGCAGGGGCGCCGGCGTGTAATGGGCGTTGCTGATCAGCCGGATGCGGTTGACACGGTACAGCTCGCGGGCCTGGCGCGGGATGTCCCCGGCGGGGAAATGCTGGCCCAGATAGGCGTGGTAGCCGTCGGCCAGCGATTCGGCGATCACGTGGCCGTGGCCGTCACGGTCGAACTGGTAGACCATCACGCGGCCAAAGCCGGTCAGGGCGCGGATCTGGCGCGCCGCCAGCGCGCTCATCGCTTCAATGGTGGTGGCGCCCGGCAACTGCTGCATCAGTTCGCCCACCAGCGGAAACACCTGGCGGAAGTCGGCTGCCGCGTGCCGCTCGGTGGGTTCGAATTCGAGCAGCAGCAGGCCGTCGATGGCGTGGCCCAGCACATCGAAAAACGCGCCGTTGGGCAGCGCCGCCGAGCCCAGGTAGGTGGGCCGTTCCGGCAACGCCTGCCCGGGCGCCAGCAGGGCGGCGGCGTCAGCGCCCGCCACCGCCGCCAGCGGCTGGCCCAGGGCGTGCGCCGCCGCCATCCCCGCCAGCGCCGCCAGGTTCTCGCTCGCCTGCAGCACCACCAGTTGTTCCGACAGGCACAGCAAGAATCCGTGTGGCTGGATACTGCCGGGAATGCGGATGGGCTCCTGGTCGCAGCTCGACAGATCGAATGGGGCAGTAGCGGCGGAGGGCGTGGCCTGGCTCATCGTTGATTCAGTGGACAGGGTGAAAGAATGCAGGGAAAACATTTTAGCGGGAATCGCCGGCCGATGACGCACGCGGCCCATTGCTGTTGCACATTGCCAACTTGACAGTATGCATACGCAATGGTCAGTCCCGGCCCCGCCAGCGGCGCAATGAACCGAACTCATCCTCGTTCAACGTCGCCGAACGGCGACGATATGGTCGGCACCCGTGTTCGTTTGCGCCAACGCAAACTCAGCAAATCGCTGGCAGATAGCGTTGAGACTGGGCGTTTGAACTGGCAAAAGCAGATCGACGCGCACGAATTTGTCACTTTTTTTTTCACTAACACCTTACATTTTTGCGGGTCAATCGCGCGCAAAAGGGCGGATCTTCCTGCTCTGCCGTGGTGCGCGCTTGCCTTTTTTGCCAGCATGTACTTGCCACCTCATTGTCGGGATAACACCATGAAATTTTCTGCTGCCCTCGATCCCCGTGGCCCGCGCCATCCCCGCGCTGCCCCTGATCGCCCTGATCAGCGCGAACGCCGCCATTCGGGGGCGGGCGCAGTCCTGTCGATCCCGGTGCCGGACGAGGAGCACGAGTTCGCCGCCTACGCCAATATGGTGTGCGATCACTGGCGCATGGTGGCCGGCGTGTTCCTCGCCTTGTTCGCCTGCGCCGCGCTGCTGGCGCTGCTGTTGCCGCCCGTGTACGAGGCCAGCATGCTCATTTACGTGGAAGAGGCCTCGCCCTCGCCCTCGCGCAATGCCCTCAACGACGTCGCCTCCCTGTTCGATACCAAAAAAGCGGCCAGCGCCGAAATGGAACTGCTGCGCTCGCGCGCGGTGGCGGGCGCCACCGTGGAGCACCTGGGCATGGCGATCACGGCCAGGCCCGATACCGTTCCCGTGCTTGGCAAGCTGATGCGCACGTTGCGGCCGGGCCAGTTGTCCACGCCGGGCCTGTTCGGCATCGGCGGCCAGGTGTGGGGCAGCGAATCGATCGACGTGAGCGAGCTCGCCGTGCCGCCCGGCTGGACCCGGCGCACCTTGTACCTGACGGCGCTGGCGGATGGCCGTTACGGGGTCGACGTGCCCACTGCCGGCCTGCATTTTGAGGGGGCGGTGGGCCAGTTGCTGCAAGTGGCCACCGGGGCCGGCCCCTTGCTGCTCAAGGTGGCGCGCCTGCACGCCAGGCCGGGCGCCCGCTTCCTGCTGCGCCGCGAGTCCACCGCCGCCGCCATCGGCGCCTTGCAGCACGACTTGCTAATCACCGAGCAGGGACGCCAGTCGGGCGTGATCGAAGTGCGCTTCGAGGCGGGCGATCCGGAAAGCGCCTATGCGGTGCTGCAGGAAGTGGGGCGCCAGTACATGGCGCAGAACCTGCGTCACAAGAGCGAAGAGGCGGATAAATCGCTGGCCTTTCTCGACACCCAGTTGCCCAAGTTAAAAGCCAACCTGGAACGCGCGGAAAGCGACTACAACAACTTTCGCCACCGCCACGGCACGGTCGATTTCGCGGAAGAGGCCCGGCTGAGCCTGACCCAGGCGGCCGCCGCGCGCGCGCGCCGCAGCGAGCTGGTGCAACGCCGTACCGAGTTGCTCACCCGCTTCACGGTGCGCCACCCGATGGTGCGTGGCGTCACCGGCCAGATCGCCGACATCGACCGCCAGCAGGCGGCCACTGCCGAGCACATCAAGGCGCTGCCGCTGCTCGAGCAGGAAGCGGGGCGGCTGGGCCGCGAAATCAAGGTCAACACCGACTTGTACACGGCGCTGGCCAACACGGCGCAGCAATTGAGGATTGTTTCCGTTGGCAAGGTCAGCAATGTGCGCATGGTTGACGCGCCCATGGTCGACGACGAGCCCGTGCGGCCGCGCCGCAAGGCCATCCTGGTATGCGGCGCCTTGGTGGGTCTGCTTGCGGGCCTGACGGCGGTGCTGATACGAAAAAATTTCGGCGGCGCCGTCGACGATCCCCTGCACATCGAGACGCTGATGGGCGCGCGCGTGGTGACGGCCAGCATTCCGCACAGCAGTGCGCAGGCCGGCCTGGCGCGGCGCGGGGCGCGCAGCGGCAAGGCGGCCCTGCTGGCGCGCGCCGCGCCGGCCGACGGCGCCATCGAAGCGCTGCGCAGCTTTCGCGCCTCCCTGCGGTTTTCCCTGCCGCAGTTCGACAACAACGTGATCATGTTCGCCGGCCCCACCAGCGGCATGGGTAAATCGTTTATATCGGCCAACTTTGCCGCCGTGCTGGCCGCTGGCGGCCAGCGGGTGCTGCTGATCGATGCCGACTTGCGCAACGGCTGCCTGCACCAGGTATTCGGCGTGCCCCGTGGCGACGGCCTGCGCGAGGCGGCCAGTGGCGCCGTGGCGCCCGCCACGGCGCTGGTGCGCGGGGTCGTCCCCAATCTCGACCTGATGACCACGGGCAGCCTGGCGGGCGAGCGAAGCGACCTGCTGCTGCAAGTGGATGTGGGCGCGCTGCTGGGCGCGCTGCGCGGCCACTACGACCTGGTGCTGGTCGATTCGCCGCCCGTGCTGGCGCTGGCCGATCCCCTGGTCATCGGCAGCCACGCGGGCGCCGTCTTCCTGGTGGTGCGCGCGGGCGTTAGCACGGCGCGCGAGATTGCCGAGGCGGTCAAGCGGCTCAACCTGGCCGGCATCGCCCCGGCCGGCATTGTGTTCAACGACGTCAAGCCGCGCCTGTCGTATTACGGCTACAAGTATGCCTATCGCCACGTGGGGCAGCTCGAATTTGCCGCCTGAGGCGGTGGCGGGGCGCGGGCTGCAGGCTGCAGGTCGCTGGCCGGCGCGCCGGCTCGCTTCAGGCGCTGGCCGGCGCCGGGCCACCTGCCGAGAGGCCGCCCGGCGCCGGTGGCCGCTCGCCGATTTGCTGGCGCCACATGGCGTAGTACAAGCCCTTTTGCGCCAGCAAGGCAGCATGGCCGCCGCTTTCGACAATGTGCCCCTTCTCCAGCACATAAATGGTATCGGCGTGCAGCACGGTTGCCAGCCGGTGGGCGATCAGGAGGGTGATGCGATTGCCTTCGGCCGACAGGGCGCGCACGGTGCTGCTCACTTGTTGTTCCGTCAGCGAATCGAGGGCCGAGGTGGCCTCATCGAAAATGAGCAGGGGCGGCTTGCGGATCAGCGCGCGCGCGATTGACAGGCGCTGGCGTTCGCCGCCGGAGAGCTTCATGCCCATTTCACCGATCATGGTGTCGAGACCGGCATCGGATTTGTCGAGCAGATAGGCGCAGGACGCTTGCTGCATGGCCGCGATGATCTCGGCGTCGGTGGCGTCGGGTTTGACGAAGCGCATGTTTTCGCGCAGCGTGCCCGCAAACAGGTGCGTCTCCTGCGTCACAAAACCAATCTGGCGGCGCGCCAGGTTAAAGCGCAGGGCGCGCGTCGACACGCCGTTGTAGCTGACGGTGCCGGCCGCCGGCGTGTACAGGCCCACCAGCAATTTGACCAGCGTCGACTTGCCCGAGCCGGATGGGCCCACGAAGGCGATGGTCTGCCCCAGCGCGGCCGCAAAGGACACCTCGGCGAGGGCGTCGTCGGGCGCGCCGCGGTGGCGAAAAAACACCTTGTCGAACGCCACCCGTTCGATGGGGCCCACATCGATGGCGCCGGGCGGGCGGCGCTCGACGGGCTTGTCGAGCAGGGCGGCAAAGTTGAGCAGGGAGGCTTCGGCCTCGCGCCAGGCCAGGATGAGGTTGCCCAGTTCCTGCAGGGGCGCGAAAATCGCCACCGAAATGAACTGCATGGCGATCAGCTCGCCCGTACTGAGCACGTTGCGAAAGATCAGCCACAACAAGGCGAACAGCACCGCCAGCCGGAGCATCGACAGGGTGGTGCCCTGCAGGAAGGATAGCAGGCGGATCCGTTTGACCTTTTGCATTTCCAGCGCAAAGATGGCATCGGTCTGGGCGCGCAGGCGGCGGATCTCAAAAAAGGTCAGGCCCAGGCTTTTGATCAACTCGATATTGCGCAGCGATTCCGTGATGAAGCCGGAATTGCGGTTGGTCTCGCGCGTGATCGAGCGTTGCTGGCTCTTGATTTCGCGGCTGAGCAAGCCCGTCAGGCCGCCCAGCACCAGCACGCCGATAACAAACACGGGCACCAGCAGCCAGTGCTTGGTCACCGCGTACCACACCAGGAAGCCGATACCCACCACGGCGGCGAAGCCCGTGTTGATGAACGCATTGATGAAGCGCTCGCTGTCGGCGCGCACTTTTTGCAGCAGCGACAGGGTCTCGCCGCTGCGCAAGTCTTCGAATTCCTGGAATTCCAGGCGCAGCAGGTGGCGCAGGCCGTCGTTGAAAATCGCCGTGCCCAGGCGTTGCACGACCAGCCGGGTCAGGTACTCCTGCACGGCCTTGGCCAGCCGCGACAGGATCGCCACCACCACCGCCAGCGCCAGCAGCTTGAGCACGCTGTCGACCATGGCCGCGGTCGTCGCCGTCCCGGGTCCGCTGGCGAACTGGTCGATGATGCGGCCGAAAATGATGGGGTCGACCAGCGCCAGGACCTGGCTGGCGGCGGCCAGCAACAGGGCCAGCGCGGCCAGTTTGCCGTGCGGGCGCAGATAATTCCAGAGGATGTGCATGCGGCCGGGGCAAAGCTTGGTGTGAGGAACTTGATATTAGCAATGATTGACGATATGCGCGGCAGCGGGCCAATCGAACGGGGGCGCGCTGGTGCGGTCGCCGGCGGCGGTTGTCACTGGGACGTGTGCGGTGCGCGCCTGCCCGGGGCGCTCATGTAATATCAATATTGCATGATGGCGCCGGTGCACGCGACCGGCCGACATGGCACGTCCCCACCATAACAACATCGAGGAGAAAAAAACATGAAGATGAGAACATCGCAAGTCCGGCTGGCATGGTTCGCCACCGTGGGCGCACTGGCATTGCTGAGCGCTTGCTCGGGCATGCGCAACACGGCGGAGGCGCCGCTGGCGGTGGAAAAAACCGCGACGGCAATCGATCCCACCCCGATGCCCGCTGGCACCCCAGCGACGGGCATGGGCGCCATGACGCTCAGCGGCGCGCAGGAAGTGCCGCCGAATACGTCCACCGCCAGTGGCCGGAGCACGATCCGGATCGGCGCCGACATGTCGGTGACGGGCTCGCTCGAGGTGAACGGCATGACGCCCACCGCGGCGCACATCCACGAAGCGGCGGCGGGCGCCAACGGACCGGTCGTCGTGCCATTTGCCAGGACGGGCGCGCACAGCTTCGCCCCGCCCGCGGGCGCCACCTTGACGCAGGCCCAGTACGCCAGCTACAAGGAAGGCAAGCTCTACATCAACGTGCACAGCGCCCAGTTTCCGAATGGCGAAATTCGCCTGCAACTGATGCCGAAGTAGTGCGCCTCTGGCCCTGTCGTATGGCCGGGCCAGCCGCGGCGCGCCAGCGTGAGCCTGGCCGGTCGACGGCCGCTCGATGGGGGATGAACCCCGCGCTGGCCGCGGCAGACAGTTCGCTGGCCCAACGGTGGTAAAATTTTTCCCCCGTCCCCAGGTGCACCGCGATGCCGCAGCCAACTCCGATTCCGATCCGCACCGAGTGCCCGCCCGGCGCCTGCGTGTGCGAGCGCGAACGGCTCGATGCACCCGGCGCCGACCGCCGCATCCTGCTGCTCACCCGCGAAGAAGAAAAAAAGCTGGTGGCCAAACTCGAAGCGGCAAGCACCTACGAGGATTTGCGCCGGCTGGTCGAGCGCATGGCGGCCTTGCTGGGACTGCGCCTGCACATCGTGCCTGGCCCCAACGAAGTGCGCACGGTGCGGGGCTTTCACATTGAATTCGACAGCGTGCCCGGCCTGTGCCGCAAGACCCGCCAGGCGATTCCGGCCGCCGTGCGCCGCTGCCTCGAGCGCCATCCGGCGATCGCCTTCGCCATCCTCGACGCCCACGACCTGTTTGCCCAACCCCCATCGGAAGGACCTTGATGCATTCCCGTTCGCCCGCCGTACCGTCACCGCACGCCCCACTGCACGCCCCACTGCACATCCTCACACCCCTGCTCGAATCGGCTGCCCTGTCCCGTCCGGGCCAGGCCGTCTGGCTGAAAATGGAGGCGCTGCAGCCGGCCGGCTCCTTCAAAAGCCGCGGTGTCGGCCACGCCTGCAGCGTCTACGCCCGTGCCGGCGCGCGGCGCTTCGTGTCGTCCTCGGGCGGCAATGCCGGCATCGCCTGCGCTTACGCGGGACGCACGCTGGGCATTCCCGTCACCGTGGTCGTGCCCGAAACGGCGTCCGCCCGCGCTATCGAACTGATCCGGCGTGAAGGGGCCCGGCTGATCGTGCATGGCGCCTCGTTCCAGGAGGCCAACGAACATGCCCAGTCGCTGCTCACCGCCACCTGCGCCTTCATCCACCCCTTCGATGATCCCCTGTTGTGGGAAGGCCACGCCAGCATGATCGACGAGGTGGCCGCGGCCGGCGTGCGGCCCGACGCCGTGGTGCTGTCGGTGGGCGGCGGCGGCCTGCTGTGCGGTGTCGTCGAAGGCTTGCGCCGGCACGGCTGGGACCAGGTTCCCGTGATTGCCGTCGAAACCGCGGGCGCCGCTTCGCTGGCCGCCGCGCTGGCGGCAGATGCGCTCGTCAGCCTGCCAGCCATTACCAGCATCGCCACCTCGCTGGGCGCGCGCCGGGTGGCGCAGGCCGCCTTCGACGTCGCGCGCGTCCACCCGGTGCGCAGTACGGTGGTGACGGACGGCGCGGCGGTGGCGGCATGCCTGCGTTTTATCGACGATCACCGCGTCGTCGTCGAGCCGGCCTGCGGGGCGGCGCTGGCGGCCGTGTACGAGGGGACGGCGCTGGCCGGCTTCGACAATGTGCTGGTGATCGTGTGCGGCGGGGTGACGGCCACCGTGGCGCAGCTGCAACAGTGGGCGGCGACGCTGCCCCACCCCGGGTAAGCTACGGCCCTGCTGTCGCGTCGCCGCAACGCTGGAGCGCGCTTATTTCCCGTCGCTGGCGCTGCCGCCGACGGCGGCGCTGGTGCTGGCATTGCCGGCGGCCCCCTTGGCGCCGGCAACGGCCGCCGCCAGCGTCGCCATGCGCGTATCGACCGGCCTGTCGTCGCGCCAGACCACATTGTTGTCGACCGAATACAGGCGGCAGCGCTGTCCGCCTTTCGCTTCACAGGTGGCCAGCGCGCGCACGTCCGGGTCTTCGCCGTCCTCGGCCCAGCACCAGGCGCCGTTGGCCGACAGGGCGAACGCGCGCGGACTGAGTTTGCCCAGGTACTCGCGGTAGGCCAGTTTGCCCGCCGCGTGCAGGAAGGGCACGGCGTCGACATCGTCGAGCGGCGCGAAGTCGCTTTTCGGCATCGATGGCGCCGGCGCCACCGCGTACAGTTCAGCCGTCGGCATGCCGATGCGGGTCAGGAAACGCGCGGTGTCCGCCCACCAGATTTTTTCGCCGTCGCGGCTGCCGATGAGGCCATGGGCGTCGCGGCGGAACGCGCCGTACTCGACCAGCCGGGCGTCGCCGCCCGCGCGCACATACGCCTGGTGCATGCGGCTGGCCAGTTCGGGACTGAACAGCGAATCATTTTCACCGTACATCCACAAGGAGGGCAGCCGGTTGGCGCTGCCGTAGTGCGCCATCGCGCGCACCAGTGCGGCCCGCCAGTCGCAGCGGTTGGTGTTGTCGCGCAGGCCGCCGGCAAAATTGATCAGGCCGCGTACCCCCGGCGCGTCCTGGGTGCCCATGGCGATGGTGGCCAGGCCGCCGTAGGACTGGCCGGCGACGACGATGCGCTCGCTGTCGATGAAGGGCAGGCCACGGGCGAAATCGAGGGTGTCGCGCACATCGCTGGCCTGGCCAAGCCCGTTGGCGGTCATGTTGCAGCCGTACTCCACGTAGCGTCCGGTCGAGCCGGCGAAGCCGCGCCGCATTGGCACCATCACCGCGTAACCGCGCTTGACGAAGGCGGTGGCCATGTAGATGAAGCGGTCGCGCGCCTGCTGGGCGGGGGCGCCGGCATCCTTGCCATGATTGATGATGATCAAGGGGAAGGGGCCGGGACCGTCGGGGCGGAATACCGTGGTTTGCAGGCGGGCATGGCCACCCTTTCCAGCCGGCACCTGAAAGATTTGCTCATTCAAGCGATAATCGAGCAATTGCACGTGTTCTGCCGCCAGCGTCGGCAGCAGCGTCAGGCAAACAATAAAGCCCAAGGTGGTATTGCGAACAGAGGGAAGGACGCGGACCATAGCAATATATATACCGTGCTGAAATTTCCGGCTGGAATAATTTTATTCTAAGCAGCGGAAATTTCCAGAGCAATACACGATTGCCAATACTGCCAAGTAATTTTTCGTGCGTTGGCAGAACACTAAATTTTGAACATTTGATGAGTCCGCCGCAAATGCGCCTGCTTCGCCAATCCATGCGTGCCCGATGACTGCGCCGAACCACTACGCTCCCGTCGAATGGGCCGCCGACGAAAAGCCGATGTTGCCCGGTTCGCCATCGACGCCGAATCATCCCACCTGGTTGCGGTTCTGCTACTTGCTGGTCGGCATACTTGTCAGCCTCACCGGGGGGCTGGGCAATGCCCTCGTCTCCGTCAACCTGATCGCCCTGCAGGGCAGCTTGGGCGCCTACGGCACCGAGACGGCTTGGCTGCCGGCCGCCTACGTGATGACGAATGTGTCGATGAATCTGCTGCTGGTGAAATTTCGTCAGCAGTTCGGCTTGCGCCTGTTCACCGAGTTTTTCCTGGTGGTGTACGCGCTCGTCACCTTTGCCCACCTGTTCGTGCACGATCTGTATTCGGCCATCGCGGTGCGCGCCGCCCACGGTATGGCGGGCGCGGCGCTGTCGACGCTGGGCCTGTACTACATCATGCAAGCGTTCCCCAAGGTGATCCGCCTGCGCGGCCTGGTGCTGGCGGTGGGGGTGTCGCAGCTGGCGCTGCCGCTGGCGTATATCTTCTCCGATGAACTGCTCGAATTTGCCGAATGGCGCGGCTTGTACCTGTTCGAACTGGGCCTGACGATGGTGGCGCTCGGTTGCGTGCTGCTGCTCAAACTGCCGCCGGGCGACCGCGTCAGGACGTTTGAAAAAATGGACTTCGTCACCTTCGGCCTGTTCGCACCGGGCATGGCGCTGTTGTGCGCGGCGCTCACGTTCGGCCGCCTGCTGTGGTGGTTCGAAACGCCGTGGATCGGCTGGGCGCTGGCCGGCGCCATCGTGCTGCTGGCGGGGGCCATCTGCGTCGAACACAATCGCGCGCGGCCCCTGTTGAACACGCGCTGGCTGGCCAGCGCCGACATCGTGCGGCTGGTGTTGTCGATGATACTCATTCGCGTGGTGCTGTCCGAGCAGGGCACGGGCGCGGTCGGCTTCCTGCGCGGCCTGGGCCTGAACAACGACCAGATGCAGACGCTGTTCATGATCGTGCTGGCCGCCACCATCGCCGGGATTTTGCTCAGCGCGATGACGCTGTCGCTGGCGCACCTGACCGCCCCGGTGGTGTTCGCCCTGTTGCTGATGGCGGCGGGCGCCTGGCTCGATTCGCGCGCCAACAGCATGACGCGGCCGGCGCAAATGTATTTCAGCCAGGCCCTGCTGGCGTTCGGCGGCGCCTTTTTTATCGGCCCCTCGCTCATTGCGCTGATCGGCGGGGTGATCGCCAATCCATCGAACCTGATCAGCTTTTCCGTGATTTTCGGCCTCAGCCAGAATCTGGGCGGACTGATCGGTTCGGCCGTGCTGGGCACCTTCCAGGTGGCCCGCGAAAAATTCCATTCGAGCGTGCTGGTCGAACAACTGAGCCGCCTCGACCCGCTGGTGGCCGCCCGCATCGAGGCCGGCGCCGGCGCCTACGGCCGGCTGCTGGCTGACCCGGCCGCGCGCAGCGGGCGCAGCCTGGCCACGCTGTCGGCCAGCGCCACCCGCGAAGCCAATGTGCTCGCCTACAACGATGTGTTTCTGCTTATTTGCGTCATCGCCCTGGCCACCGCCGCGTGGATTTTCCTGCACGCGGCCTGGCTCCATGTCAACAAGCCGGCGCCCCTGGTCGCGCCGCCACCCACCCCTGAACCCGTAACGGACTGATATGAAAGCACCACTGCCCGCCGACAGCCCACGCCGCAAAGTTGTCCTGAGCGCCTTGATTTTTGGCGGCATCGCCGTCGCCGGCGTGCTCGTCGTGCTGTACGCCTGGAATCTGCCGCCGTTTCACAGCACCATCCAGAGCACGGAAAACGCCCTGGTGCGGGGGCAGGTGACGATCATCAGCCCGCAGTTGTCGGGCTACGTGGTGGACGTGGCGGTGCAGGATTTTCAGCCGGTCCGGCAGGGCGCGCTGATCATGCGGCTCGACGATCGGATCTACCAGCAGAAAGTCGAGCAGGCCAGCGCGCAACTGGCCGCCGCCCGGTCGGCCTTGGCCAACTCGGCCAATGCGCGCGGCAGCGCCGAGGCCACCATCCGCCAGGGCGAGGCGGCCGTGGCCAACGCCGATGCCCAGGCCGCGCGCGCCGCCGCCGATGTGAGCCGGGTGGAAGAGTTGGCCGCCGATGGTTCGCTGTCGGCGCGCGAACGCGATTCGACCCGCGCGGCGCGGGCCCAGAGCGTGGCCGGTGGCGCCCAGGCGCGCGCCGCGCTCGAGATCGCCCGCCAGGGGCTGCAAACCGTCACGGTAGGGCGGGGCAGCCTCGAAGCGGCCGTCGCCAATGCCGAGGCGGTGCTGAAACTGGCGCAGATCGAGCTGTCGAACACGCGCGTGCTGGCCCCCCGTGACGGCCAGCTGGGCCAGGTGACGGTGCGCCAGGGCGGCTACGTCAACGCCGGCGCCCAGGTCACCGCCATCGTGCCCGAGCAATTGTGGGTGATCGCCAACATGAAGGAAACGCAGATGGCCCGCATCGCCATCGGCCAGCCGGCCAGCCTGCGCATAGACGCCTTCGACAACGCCCGCCTGAACGGCCATGTCGAGCGCATTTCACCGGCGACCGGATCGGAGTTTTCCGTCCTCACGCCCGACAACGCCACCGGCAACTACGTCAAGATTGCCCAGCGCATCCCCGTGCGCATCAGCATCGACCCGCAGCAGGCGCTGGCCGGCAAGCTGCGTCCGGGCATGTCGGTGGTGGTCAATATCGACACCGCACCGGGCCCGTCGCGGCCGGCGGCGCAGCCATGAGCGGCTGGCGCGGCCGGGCCGTACCGGGTTTGCTGAGCTTGATGACCCTGGCTGGCTGCAGCCCCTTGAGCACGGCGCCGCCGCCGCCGTCGACGCTGCAGATACCGGCCGCGTACCGCAGCGGCGGTGAAGGCAGCGCTTCCGTGCCCGCCAGCGCAGCCGAGGCCATTTTCTGGCGCGCATTCGGCGACCCGCTGCTGGCCGAGCTGGTGCAAACGGCGCTGGCGAGAAATGGCGATGTGCGGATCGCCATTTCTCGCTTGCAGGAATTTCAGGCCCGCGTACGCCTGGCCGACAGCGCGCGCCAGCCCACCTTGAACGCCAGCCTGGCGCCCGGGCGCGCACGCGCCATCGGCGCCTTCGGCACGCCGGTGGAAGCGACCTCGCTGGCTGGCAATCTGCAATCGAGCTATGAGCTCGATCTGTTTGGCAAGCTGGCCACCACCACGGCGGCCGCGCGCGCCGAGCTGGGCGCGCAGCAGGCGCTGGCCGCCGCCACCGCGCTGTCGGTGGCCGCCAGCACGGCGTCGGGCTACCTGAACTTGCGCGGACTGGACGCCCAGCTGGCATTGGCGCGCGCCACCCTGGTCTCGCGCGAGCGCTCGCTGGCGCTGGCGCGGCGCCAGTTCGAGGTGGGCTACAGCTCGCGCCTGGACTGGGCGCAGGCGCAGGCGGAATACCACGTCACCGCCGCCGTGCTGCCGCAGTTAGAACGCAGCATCACCCAGCAGGAAAACGCCCTGGCCGTGCTGACCGGCGCCAGCGTGGGAAGCGCCGGCGCGGTCATTGCGCGCGGCGCCAGTCTCGGGCAGCTGGCGGCGCCGGCGATTGCCGCCGGCTTGCCGTCGAGCCTGTTGCGCCGCCGGCCCGACATCGTCCAGGCCGAACTGGCCGTGGTGGCGCTCGACGCCAGCCTGGCCGCGGCGCGCGCGCAGATGCTGCCATCGGTGCGCTTGAACGCCGGCACCGGCCTGCAGGCCTATTCGCTGACCCAGTTGCTCAACGCCCCGACGCTGTTGTGGAGCGTGGGCGGCAGCGTGCTCGCGCCCCTGCTCGACGGCGGCCGCCTGCAAGCCCAGGCCGACATCGCCGCCGCCGCCCGCGACCGCGCCATCCTCGGCTATGAAAGCGTGGTGCGCAGCGCCTTCGCCGACACCGACAACGCGCTCGGCGCCGTGCACCGGCTTGACGCGCAGCTGGCCGAAACGGTGCAACGCCAACAGGCGGCGGCCGAGGTGCTGCGGGTGGCCCACAAGCGTTATGCCAACGGCTACGCCTCCTACCTGGAAGAACTCGACGCCCAGCGCAACGGCTTTGCCGCCGACCAGGCCGTGCTGCAACTGCGCGCCGCGGTGCTGGTGGCGCGCGTGGATTTGTTCCGGGCGCTGGGTGGCGGCTGGATTTTATCGACCCAAGATGGTGCACAATAATCATGAATAGCTAGGTTGTGCGCCATTTTGTAGCAAAAAAGCCTTGATTTAATGCAACTATTTGGTGCGGTTTGGACTTTTCCTGCTACCATAAAGTTTCCTTGCATTAACTGAATATTGATATGAAAAATCTGAATATAGGCGCCCGCCTGGCTCTTGGATTCGCCGCCGTGCTCGTGCTGCTGGTGGCCGTCAGCGCCTTCGCCATCTCGCACATGCGCACTGCCAGCAAGCTGACCGACGGGCTGGTCCAGGACCAGGTGCGCAACGAACGCCTGATCGACCAGTGGCAGCTCGTGGTGGAAGTGAACGCGGCGCGTACCACGGCCGCGTACCTGGCGGTCGATCCGGCCGACCAGGCCACCGTGGAGGCCTTGATGAAAGTGTCCTCGGCGCACGCCACCGAGATTCAGAACAAGTTGACCGAATTACTCGATCAGCCTGGCGAAAAAGCCCGCCTGGCCGAGGTGCTGGCCGCCCGCACCGCCTACACTGGCGCGCGCGCCAAGGTCTTCAAGGAGAAGGCCGCCGGCAATGCCGAGGCCGCCAAAGCGATCTACACCAACGAGATGGTCGGCGCGCGCAGCACCTACCTGGCCGCGCTGGCCAAGATGACGCAGGGGCAGCGCGACGAAGTCGACGTCACCGCCAACTCCATCCGCGGCCAGTACGAGAGCGCGCGCACCATGATGATCGCGGTGAGCGCGTTTGCCGTGCTGATAGGAATCGGCTTTGCCTTCATGATCAGCCGCGCCATTACCGTCCCCCTGCGCGAAGCGGTGCGGGTGGCCGAGACGGTGTCGGCCGGTGACCTCACCAGCAACATCGTGGTGACGAGCAGCGACGAAACGGGTCAGTTGATGGGCGCGCTCAAGACCATGAACGACAGCCTGGTGCGGATTGTCGGCGAAGTGCGCGAAGGCACCGAAACGATCGGTACGGCCTCGAGCGAAATTGCCTCGGGCAATATGGACCTGTCGGCCCGCACCGAGCAGCAAGCGAGCGCGCTGGAAGAGACGGCGTCGTCGATGGAAGAGCTGACCTCGACCGTCAAGTTCAATGCCGACAACGCCCGCCAGGCCAATCAACTGGCGATCAGCGCGTCGCAAGTGGCCAGCCGCGGCGGCGCCGAGGTGTCGCAGGTGGTCGACACGATGGGCGCCATTAACGAATCGGCGCGCAAGATCGTCGACATCATCGGCGTCATCGATGGCATCGCCTTTCAAACCAATATCCTGGCCCTGAACGCCGCCGTCGAGGCAGCCCGGGCCGGCGAGCAGGGGCGCGGCTTCGCCGTCGTCGCCTCCGAGGTGCGCAACCTGGCCCAGCGCTCGGCCGCCGCCGCCAAGGAAATCAAGACCCTGATCGGCGATTCGGTCGACAAGGTCGATACGGGCTCGCGGCTGGTGGCGCAGGCCGGCCAGACCATGGATGAAGTGGTCGCCAGCATCACCCGCGTGACCAACATCATGAATGAAATCACCACCGCCAGCGATGAGCAGCGCGAGGGCATCGAGCAGGTCAACATGGCGATCACGCAGATGGACTCGGTCACCCAGCAGAACGCCGCCCTGGTGGAAGAGGCGGCCGCGGCCGCCACCTCGATGCAGGAGCAGGCCGCCCGCCTGACCGGCGTGGTCGGCGTGTTCAAGCTCAACCTGGTGGCGGCCGCGCCACGGGGGGCGGCAGCGACCCGGCCATCGATGGCCAAGGCGGCCCGCCCGGTGCTGGCACCGGTGGCGCCAGCGCCAGCGGCCTCGCCGGCGCCCCGTTCGGCGGCGTTGCGCCGTCCCGCGCCAGCGGCGAGCGCGGCCAAGGACGAGTGGGAAGAGTTCTGAGCGCTTGCGGCGGGCGGCGTGCCTGCGTATGCTCGCGCCCATGAGCATTGATTGCACCCGCCGCGCCGTCTGTCCCACCTGTTTGCGTCCGCAAACGACCTGCATTTGCCGCTGGATCGCCGCCCAGGCCTTCGATACCAGCCTGCTGATCCTGCAACATCCGCTCGAAGTGCGCAATGCCAAGGGCAGCGCGCGCCTGCTGCATTTGTGTGTGCCGGGCAGCGTCATGCTCACCGGCGAAGCCTTCGACCGCACCGTCCTGGCCGCGCACCTGGGCGCGGACGGGCGCACGCCGCTGCTGCTGTATCCGCAGGAACCGGGCGCGCCAGCGGACCCGGTCCAGCCTGATCCGGGACGGGGCGCGGCCGCCGGCCGGCGCCTGGTGGTGCTCGACGGCACCTGGCGCAAGAGCCGCAAGATGCTGCATCTCAATCCACTGCTGGCCACCTTGCCCCGCCTGGCGCTGCGCCAGATGCCCGCCTCGCACTACCGCATCCGCAAGGCCCATGCGCCGGACCAGCTGTCGAGTTTCGAAGCGGCCGCGTACGCCCTGTCCGCCTTGCAGGGCGATGACGCCGGCCCGGCACGCCTGCAAGGGCTGCTGCGCGCCTTCGACGGCTTCGTCGATCAACAGGCGGCGTACGCCAAAATTTCCTAGATTCATTGCCGCTAGCACAGTATCGGCCTCAACTGTTGAGCGCGATCAGACCTGCTGCCGATCGCGCCGACCCAGCGCGCATACCTCGCTAACATCGACTTCGCATCTCCCTGATTGATCACGACTGCGAGGAATAAAAAATGAAGAAAGCTCTGTTGATGGTCGGCGCACTGGCGTCGATCTGGTATGCGGCCGGCGTGGGTGTGGCCCGCGCGGCGCCGGCGCAAGGCCCCGTCACGAAAACCAACACGGTGTCGGCCCTGTTGCCCAATACCTACTGGACCCCGGCCCGCTTCCAGGCCGCCAAGGCACTCGATCTGCCGCTGGCGGCGCCCGGCCAGCGCCACGAAAGCCTTGCCGCGCCAGCGGCGGCGGCGGGCAAGCCGCAGTCGGGCGACCCTGGTCTGCCCAGCGTCGAGGTCAACGGGGCGGTGCTGAACCTGTTCGCCTCGCTCGATCCCCGCAGCCCCAGCCTCGCCGTCACCGAGGGCCCCGTCACGGCCGCCGTCACCAATGCGCTGGACGTCACCCCCAGCGCCGCCGGCACCTTCGGCGCCTACTTCACCAGCAGCCGGGTATTCCCCCTGTTCACCGGTGCCGCCGCCGCCTATTCGGCCGACCGCGCCTACCCGTACCGCACGGTGGGCAAGCTGTTCTTCTCCATCAACGGGGCGCCCTACCTGTGCTCGGCCTCGGTCATCCAGCGCCGCGTGGTGGCCACCGCCGGTCACTGCGTCCACTCGGGCAACCTGGCCACCGGCTTCTACAGCGACTTCGTGTTCGTCCCCGCCTACCGCGACGGCGCCGCCCCCTTCAAGGCCTGGAACTGGCGCCTGGTCAGCACCACCTATGCCTGGGCGACCGGCAATGACGTGGTGCCCAATGCGGCCGACTACGCCATGATCGAGTTCGACGACCAGCCCCTGAGCACGGGCGGCGCCGCCGTCAAACTGGGCAACGTCACCGGCTGGCTGGGCTGGCAGACCAACAGCCTGCAGCAGAACCACACCTCCAAGCTCGGTTACCCCTGCAATCTGGACGCCTGCCAAAAAATGCAGAACGTCACCAGCAACGGCTTCCAGCGAACCGAGCCGAACAACGTCGAATACGGCTCCGACGCCCGCGGCGGCTCCAGCGGCGGCCCGTGGGTGCAAAACTTCCAGGTGCTGCAAACCGGTGGTGGCACCGGCCTGCAGACGGGCAGCAACCGCGTCGTCGGTATCACGTCGTACGGCTACGTGAGCGAAGCGCCGAAGGTGCAGGGATCGTCCATTCTCGACGCCCGCTGGGTACAGCTGTTCAATTCCGTGTGCGGCGCGCGCAGCGGCAACTGTAACTAAGGCACGGCTGCGTGGGCGGCAATGCCAGTGCCGCCTTCAGCGGCGCTTGAATTGCGTCAGGGACGGGCGTAAAATACTGTATAAACGTACAGTCAGGGTGCCCCGTGAATGATCGCCAACAACGAACCGTCGAGCCCGTCGACGAGCACGTGATGCTGCCGCCACGCCCGCTGGCAGCCCGCAAGGGCAGGGGCGCGGTGTCCAATCTGCAGGGGCGCTACGAGGTCGACACCCGCGAGGCCGTCGACGACGGCTGGCCGCAGGACGATGGCAGCGACGCGGGCGATGGTGCCGGCGGCGGCGACGGCGACCGCGACGGCGACGACACTGGCGCTGGCAACCCGGACTCGGCGCACTCGGCGCCGCCCCCGGCGCGCTTGCGTACCATCGTCACCGACGAAGTCGCCAAAACCATCCTCAGCCGCAACGCCTCGCCCGACATCCCCTTCAATGTGTCGCTCAACCCGTATCGGGGCTGCGAACACGGCTGCATTTATTGCTTTGCCCGGCCCTCGCACAGCTACCTGGGCCTGTCTCCCGGGCTCGACTTCGAAACCCGGCTGTTCGCCAAGGTCAACGCCCCCGCGTTGTTGCGGCGCGAGCTGGCGCGGCCCGGCTATGTGCCCGAATCGATCGCCCTCGGGGTCAACACGGACGCCTACCAGCCGTGCGAGCGCGAGCTGGGCATCACGCGCCGGGTGCTCGAGGTCTTGCACGAATGCGCCCACCCCGTGGGCGTGATCACCAAGTCGGCGCTGATCGAGCGCGACATCGACATCCTGGCGCCGATGGCCCGGCAGGGCCTGGCGCTGGCGGCCATCACCCTCACCACGCTCGACCCGGCCATCGCGCGCACGCTCGAGCCGCGCGCGGCGGCGCCGGCGCGCCGCCTGCGCACCATCCGCACCCTGGTCGACGCGGGCATCGCCTGCAGCGTCAGCGTGGCGCCCATCATTCCGTTCGTGACCGAACCGGAGATCGAAACCATCCTGCAGGCGGCCGCCGACGCCGGAGCGAGCGCTGCCCATTACACGGTGTTGCGCCTGCCATGGGAAGTCAACACCCTGTTCCAGCAATGGCTGCAGGCGCACTTTCCCGAGCGCGCCGCGCGCGTCATGAACCGCATCCGGGAAATGCGCGGCGGCAAGGACTACGAGGCGGACTTTGCCAGCCGCATGCACGGCGAGGGCGTCTGGGCCGACCTGATTGCCCAGCGCTTTAGCCTGGCCGCAAAGAAGTACGGCTTGATCGTCAGCGGCCGGCGCCACGAAACACTCGATTGCACGCAGTTTGTGCGCCCCCGCGTGGTGCCGGCCACGCCGGCTGCGGCGGCGCGGCGCGCCGGCCAGCTCGATCTGTTTTAGCGCCGCCCGCCGCCACGGCCCCGCTCAGGGCGCTGCCGGTGCCGCCAATTTTGCCAGCTTGGCCAGGTCGCCGACGACGTAGGTGGCGCGTCCGGCGCCGGTGCCGGTGGTGAGCAGTTCGATCGCGCCCCGTCCGGCGACGGCGATGTGCGAGACGCTGGCGCTGCGCTCGCGCACCAGTGTGCGCACGGCGTCGACGATATAGCCCTGCGCCGGCTGCGCGTCACGCAACACGATCACCGTGCCGGCCGGGCCCGGTGCTGCGCGCAGATCGCGCAAGGCCAGCGGTGCGCCGCGCCAGGCCATCTCGGTCGCGCCCGGCGGCAGCGGCGGCAGGTCCAGCACCGCTTCGATGCCGTCAAGGGGCGTCGAGGCGGTGCTGGCGGCCTCGTACACCAGGTGGCTGCCCACGTTGGTGGCGGTGGTGGTAACCGGCGCGCCGGTGGCGCCTTCGCGGCTGAGCACCGTCTCGGGAAAGCGCGCGTGCAGGGCCGCCATCGACGGCAGGTGAATCAAGGCGCCGTCGGCATCGGCCTGGATGCTGTCGGCCGTCGTGTCCGCCGCCGGCAACTGGACGATGTCGGGCACCTGGTCGATCAGCATGCCCAGCAGCAGGCCGTCGCGCTGCAAAATCGCCAGCAGGGGCGCCGGCGCGGATCCGTCCGCCCACAGCGCGGGAAAGCACTTGGCGATGCTGGTGACGGGCACGTGACGGCCCCGCCACTGGCACAGCCCTTCACTCAGGGGCGAGTGGAACGGCAGCAGCGGCGGCACCGGCAGTACCTCGGCCAGGTCGTTAATGGGAAAGGCGATCCTGCAACCATTGCCCGCCACCACGCCGTAGGTGCGTGGCGCCGCCGCTGGCGCCGCCACGCTGGCGCTGGCGCCAGCGGCGCCGTCATGGCGGGCGCCCGTCTCGGCGCCGTCGCTCCAGGTTTGCGCCAGGGCCATCAGGCGGTCGACGTCGAGCAGGCAGGCCAGGCCGGCGACGCCGGCGCAGCGCACGGTGCTATGAAAGATTTGCTGGGGGTCATCATCATGGCTCAGTTGCTCGATGGCGGTGTGCGCCACCCGCTGCAGGCCGCGCACCTGGTCGACGCCGATCGCCACCATGCGCCCGCCCTGGTGCAGCACCAGCGCGCGCTGGTAGCTGCGGGGCGTCGCCGATGGCGTGCCCAGGTCGACCCACAGCGCCAGGTCGAGCAGCGCAATGGCCTGGCCGAAGTAGTCGAGCACGCCGCAGACGGCGCCGCCCCGGCGTGGCAGGCGGTCGAGTCGGGCAGGCCAGGCGACGGCGCCGGCGACCGCCTCGACGGCGACCGCCAGCACCACCGCGCCCGCATCGGCCAGCACCAGTTGCACGGTGGCCGCGCCGCTGGTGGCGTCGGTCGGGCTGCTCACTGCCTGGCCACGGCGGTGCGTTCGAGGTCGGCCAGCAAGTTGGCCGCATCGTGGGTGGCGCTGTCCTGCGACGAGGTGGCCGCGTGGATCTGGCGGATCGAATCGGAGGTGGCCTCGACCGACGAGACAATATGGCCGAAGGCCTGCTCGACCTCGGTCGAGAGGCGGCTGCCCTCTTCGACGCGGTTGACGGTCTCGTTGATCAGCTTGGCGATTTCGCGCGCCGCCATGGCCGACTTCTCGGCCAGCTTGCGCACTTCGTCGGCCACCACGGAAAAGCCCAGGCCATGCTCGCCCGCGCGCGCCGCCTCGATGGCGGCGTTGAAGGCCAGCAGGTGGGTCTGGCCGGCGATGTCGCTGATGGTGTCGATGATCTCGTGCACGTCTTTCGAGGACTGCTCGATGGCGCCGATCGCTTCGCGCGAGCGGGTCAGCAGGCGCGCGCCGTCGGCGGCCTGCTCGCGCGTCTGGGTCGCCATCTGGCTCGAGCGCAGCGAACTGTCGGCGATGCTGCCCACCGACTGGCCCAACTGGTCGAGCACCGAGGTCATCGCCTTGACCTTGCTGACGATGAGCTGTTCGCGCGCCACCTGGTCGCTGATGTCCATGGCGAACTTGACCACCTTGTACGGTTTGCCGAGGCTGTTGAGGATGGGATTGTAGGTGGCCAGGATCCACACCTCGGCGCCATGGTTGGCGTGGCGCGGAAAACGGCCCGACTGGAAGCTGCCCTGGCCCAGGTCGCTCCAGAATTCGCGGTAGGCGGCGCTTTGCACCATGGCCGTTTCGCAAAACATGCTGTGATGGTGGCCGACCACTTCTTCCTCACCGTAGCCCATCACGCGCAGGAAATTCGGGTTGGCGCTGAGGATATTGCCGCGCAGGTCGAACTCGATCACCGCCTGCGAGCGGCCGATCGCGTCGAGCTTGCCCTCGATCTCGGCATTGCGTTCCTTCTGCGCCGTCACGTCGGTGGCGTACTTGACCACCTTGACGGGCTTGCCTTCGGCGTCGAAGATCGGGTTGTAGGACGCCAGGATCCACACATCCTTGCCGTGCTTGTCGAGGCGGCGGTATTCGCCGGCGTTGAATTCGCCGCGTCCCAGCCGCTCCCAGAACAACTGGTACTCGGTCGAATGGGCAAATTGCACGTCGCAAAACATGCGGTGGTGCTGGCCCTGCACTTCGTCGAGGGTGTAGCCGAGCGCGCGCAAAAAATTGTCGTTGGCGTGCAGGATGCGGCCCGTCAGGTCGAACTCGATGGTGGCCTGGACCCGTTCGATGGCCTGGACCTTGCCGTCGAAATCGGCGGCGCGCGCCTTCGCCTCGGTAATGTCGGATGCCAGCATGACCACCTTGACGGCGTTGCCGTCTTCGTCCTTGACCGTGCAATAGCAGGCATCGAGCCAGATGCGCGCGCCGCTGGCCGTCACGCGCAGGTGTTCGCCGTGTTCCGGAATGCCCGCGAGCAGGCGCGACCAGAATGCGGTGGCGGCCCCCGAATGGGCGAACCCGGCGATGCACAGCTGGCTGTGATGCAAGCCCGTCAACTCGACGGCCGTGTAGCCCATGGTGCGCAGAAAGGTGTCGTTCGCGTGCAGCAGTTTGCCGCCCGTGTCGAATTCGGCCACGCAGTGCGTCAGGTTGATGGCGGCGAACACGGCTTGCGCCGTGCTCGCCATCGTTACGCCGTCGGGCGAGGCTGCGGTGGCAGCGTAGGTATCCATGTTTGATTCCATGCACATATATGATCGTAGTTGAAGTCGCATTGAGCGCCCCCCCCCAGCCGGGCAGACGGACTGAATGTCTGATCATAATGTTACCGTGCGGCAAAATTACGGACAATACTTCAAACGGATTATTCAGGCTGACATGGATCGACTCGCCTTGTATCGCGGGTCAATGGCGGGGCATTCATGGCCGAGATACGATACAGATTGCGATATAAGCAAGAAATATTTGTATCATGACCAGATATGCTTTCTAATAGAGGTCCTTACCGCCTGCCCGGAGACCCCGACCATGACTGACACGACCGCCCGCCCCGGCACCGCCACAATCGCGGTGCGACCATGAAGCTGGCCACCCTCAAGGACGGCAGCCGCGACGGCGTGCTGGTGGTGGTCGACCGCAAGCTGCACGTGTGCCGGCGCGTGCCCGACATCAGCCCCACCTTGCAGTACGGGCTCGACCACTGGGAGCGCATCGCGCCGCGCCTGCAGGCGGTCTACGAGGCGCTCAACGACGGCGCGCCATCGACGGAGCCGTTCATCGAGTCAGACTGCCATTCGCCGCTGCCGCGCGCCTACCAGTGGGCCGACGGCTCGGCCTACATCAATCACGTCGAGCTGGTGCGCAAGGCCAGGAATGCCGAGGTGCCCGCCTCGTTCTACACCGACCCGCTGATGTACCAGGGTGGCTCGGACGCCTTCGTCGGCCCGTGGGACCCGATCTACGCGCTCGACGAAGCCTGGGGCATCGACCTGGAGGCCGAGGTGGCGGTCATCACGGGCGACGTGCCGATGGGCGCCGACCTGGCCTGCGCCGCCGGCGCGATCCGCCTCTTGATGCTGGTCAACGACGTCTCGCTGCGCAATCTCATTCCCAACGAACTGGCCAAGGGCTTCGGCTTTTTCCAGTCGAAGGCGGCCAGCGCCTTTTCGCCAGTGGCGGTGACGCCCGACGAACTGGGCGCGGCCTGGCGCGACCATAAACTGTGCCTGCCATTGCACGTGGCCCTGAACACGCTGCCGTTTGGCAAGCCCAACGCGGGCGAGGACATGACTTTCAATTTTGCCCGGCTGGTGGCGCACGCCGCCCGCACCCGCGAACTGGCCGCTGGCACCATCATCGGCTCGGGCACGGTGTCGAACAAGCAGGGCAATCTGCACGGCTCAAGCATCGGCCACGGTGGCGTCGGCTACTGCTGCCTGGCCGAAGTGCGCATGTATGAAACGATCGAAAAGGGCATGCCGACCACGCCCTTCCTGCGCTTTGGCGACAATGTGCGCATCGAGATGTTCGACGCCGACGGCGCCAGCGTGTTCGGCGCCATCGACCAGGACGTGGTGCGCTACGACGCAGCCGGCGCCGACGCCGACGCCCGCCCGATCGCGGCCCGCCTGCGCGCGGCGGCCCCATGAAGCTCTACACCTACTTTCGCAGTTCGGCCGCCTACCGCGTGCGCATCGCCCTCAATCTGAAGGGCTTGTCTTACGAGGCGGTGCCCGTGCACCTGCTGCGCGACGGCGGCGTGCAGCGCAGCGCCGCCTACCGGGCGGTCAATCCCAGCGCGCTGCTGCCATCGCTCGAGATCGACGACGGCAGCGGCGCCGGCACCGCCACCATCACCCAGTCGCTGGCCATCATCGAGTACCTCGACGAGACCCACCCGGGCGTGCCGCTGCTGCCGCAGGGGGCGCTGGCGCGCGCGCGCACGCGCGAACTGGCGCTGCTGGTCGCCTGCGACATCCACCCGCTGTGCAATTTGCGCGTGCTGCAGCACCTGGCCGCCACCTTCCAGGTCGACGAGTCGGCCCGGAACGACTGGTACCGCCACTGGGTGCGCGAAGGCCTGGACGCCTTCGAGCGGCACCTGGCCCATCCCGGCCACGCCGACGTCGCCCCCGGCCAGTTCTGCGTGGGGGACGCTCCGTCGATGGCCGACTGCTGCCTGGTGCCGCAGGTGTTCAATGCGCGCCGCTTCGCGCTCGACGTCGCGGCCTGGCCGCTGATCGAGGCGATCGACGCCCGCTGTGCGCAACTGCCGGCGTTCCAGGCGGCCCAGCCGGGCGCGCAGCCGGACGCCGAGTAGGGCGGGGCGCACGGCCCCGCCGTTTCGCTTATCATCTCGCCCCATGCATATTTCCCCCTCAGCGGACCTGCCGACGGTCTTCATCGACGCCCTGGCGCTGGCCGACGCCAGCTGGCGCCCCATCCTGCAAGACGGCTTGCGCCGGGTCGCCGCGGCCGATCCGGCCTACCTGCCGGCGCTCGCGCGCGACCAGTACCTGCCCACTGAAAACCGCTTGTTCGCCGCCTTCCGCCTGCCCCTGCCACGGGTACGCTACGTGCTGGTGGGGGAGGGGCCGTACCCGCGCGCGCAGTCGGCCACGGGGGTGTGCTTCATGGACGGCGCGGTGGCGCAGTTGTGGAGCGAGACGGGCCTGTCCAGGAGCGTCAACCGCGCCACCTCGCTGCGCAATTTCGTCAAGATGCTGCTGGTGGCGGACGGTCGCCTGCAGGGGGACGCCACCAGCGGCGCCGCGCTGGCGCCGGCGGTGGCGGCGGCGCGCGCCGACGGCGCCATCGCCACCATGGACCAGTTGCAAGACAATCTGCTCGACGAAGGGTTCTTGTTACTCAACGCCGCCCTGGTGTTTCGCCCCCACGTGGCGCCGCCCGTCGAGGCGCGCGCCTGGCAGCCCTTCCTGCGCACGGTGCTGGCGGCGCTGGCCGGCAGCGGGGCGCAACTGGTGTTGTGGGGAAAAATCGCCGAGCAGCTCAAAACGCTGCCGGAGGCGCAGGCGCTGGGCCAGTTATGCGCCGAGCATCCCTACAACCTGTCGTTCATCGTGCATCCGGGCATGCAGGCGCTATTTGGTCCCATGCAACTGCTGCGCGCGCGCGGGGGCAAAAACGGGGGGTGAAAAGACAAGCGGGCGGGGATTTGATATACTTGACTAAATCATTCAACTAATCCGGTCAATCCACGCTGCATGGGGCTGATGGGATTAAATGCGAATGGACAATATTTTACCATTGACCCCGAGGAAGCGATGCGTCTGACCACCAAAGGCCGATTTGCCGTGACAGCCATGATCGATCTTGCCCTGCGCCAGGGCAAGGGTCCGGTCACGTTGTCGGGCATCAGTCAGCGGCAGGCCATTTCGCTGTCGTACCTGGAGCAGTTGTTTGGCAAGCTGCGCCGCCACGCCATCGTCGAGTCGATCCGCGGTCCCGGCGGCGGCTACAGCCTGGCCCGCAAGGCCGACAAGGTGACGGTGGCCGACATCATCATCGCCGTCGACGAGCCGCTCGACGCCACCCAGTGCGGCGGCAAGGACAATTGCCACGGCGCTGATCCGGCCACGGGCGCGCGCTGCATGACCCACGAATTGTGGTCCACGCTCAACGAGAAAATGGTCGACTACCTCGACTCGGTGTCGCTGCAGGACCTGGTCGACCAGCAGCAGCAAAAGTTGCAGCACGCCCACAACCCCGAACAAGCCGTCGTGGTCATGCACCGCAACCACGCCGCCGCAATACAAGAGTGACCCTGCAAGATTGAGCATACTGGAGTGATAAGAATGAACGCGCCTTTGGACAAGAACCTCGAACACAGCTTTGTGACCGCCCCGCATTTCCCTATTTACATGGATTATTCGGCCACCACGCCGATCGATCCCCGTGTGGCCGACAAGATGATTCCCTACCTGCGCGAGCAGTTCGGCAATCCCGCCTCGCGCAGCCACATGTATGGCTGGACGGCCGAAGCGGCCGTCGAGGAAGCGCGCGTCGACGTGGCCAGGCTGGTGGGCGCCGATCCCCGTGAAATCATCTGGACCTCGGGCGCCACCGAATCGAACAACCTGGCCATCAAGGGTGCGGCGCACTTCTACAAGACCCGCGGCAAGCACATCATCACCGTCAAGACCGAGCACAAGGCCGTGCTCGACACCGTGCGCGAACTGGAACGCCAGGGTTTCGAGGCAACCTACCTGGAACCGCAGGCGAATGGCCTGATCACCGTCGAGCAATTGACGGCGGCGATCCGCCCGGACACCATCCTCGTCTCGGTCATGCTGGTCAACAATGAAATCGGCGTCATCCAGCCGATCGAGGAACTGGCCGCCGTGACGCGTGCGCGCGGCATCATTTTCCACTCGGACGCCGCGCAGGCGACGGGCAAGGTCGCCATCGACCTGGCCAACAGCAAGGTCGACCTGATGACGTTCACCGCCCATAAAACTTATGGCCCGAAAGGCATCGGCGCCCTGTACGTGCGGCGCAAGCCGCGCGTGCGCCTGGAAGCGCAGATGCACGGCGGCGGCCACGAGCGGGGCCTGCGCTCGGGCACCCTGGCGACCCACCAGATCGTCGGCATGGGAGAAGCGTTCCGCCTGGCGCGCGAAGAAATGGACAGCGAGATCACCCGCGTCACCGCGCTGCGCGACCGGCTCGCCAAGGGCCTGCAGGAAATCGAAGAGGTGTATATCAACGGCGACATGGACCACCGCGTGCCGCACAACCTCAACGTCAGCTTCAATTATGTCGAGGGCGAGTCGCTGATCATGGCGATCAAGGACATCGCCGTGTCGTCCGGCTCGGCCTGCACCTCGGCCAGCCTGGAGCCGTCCTACGTGCTGCGCGCCCTGGGCCGCAGCGACGAACTGGCGCACAGCTCGATCCGCTTTACCATCGGCCGCTTCTCGACGGAGGCGGACATCGATTTCGCCATCGCGCTGCTCAAGTCGAAGGTGCACAAATTGCGCGAACTGTCGCCCCTGTGGGACATGTTCAAGGAAGGGATCGACATCGCTTCGATCCAATGGGCAGCCCACTAACCGCATTGCAAGCAGTGTAAAAAATTCAGGAGCATCAAAATGGCATACTCAGACAAAGTGTTGGATCACTACGAAAATCCCCGCAACGTGGGCGCCTTCGACAAGGGCGACGACAGCATCGGCACCGGCATGGTGGGCGCGCCCGCCTGCGGCGACGTCATGAAACTGCAGATCAAGGTGGGCGCCGATGGCCTGATCGAAGACGCAAAATTCAAGACCTACGGCTGCGGTTCGGCCATCGCGTCGAGCTCGCTGGTGACCGAATGGGTCAAGGGCAAGACGCTCGACCAGGCGCTGTCGATCAAGAACACGGAAATCGCCGAAGAGCTGGCGCTGCCACCGGTGAAAATCCACTGCTCGATCCTGGCCGAAGACGCCATCAAGGCCGCCGTGCTCGACTACAAAACCAAGCACCCGGCGATCGTGGCGGCCAACTAAGCGGAGCGCCCCATGGCAATCACACTGACCGAAAAAGCGGCCAAGCACATCAACCGCTTCATGGAACGCCGCGGCAAGGGCATCGGCCTGCGGTTCGGCGTGCGCACGACCGGCTGTTCGGGCCTGGCCTACAAGCTCGAGTACGTCGACGAGTCGGCCGACGAAGACCAGGTGTTCGAGTCGCACGGCGTGAAGGTATTCGTCGACCCGAAAAGCCTGCCCTACATTGACGGCACCGAGCTCGATTTCACGCGCGAGGGCCTCAACGAGGGCTTCAGATTCCACAACCCGCATGTCAAGGACGAGTGCGGCTGTGGTGAAAGCTTCCGTATCTAAAGGCGTATGCAGAACCATTTCGAGCTGTTCAACCTGCCGGCGCGCTTCGACGTCGACAGCAAGGCCCTCGACGCCGCCTACCGCGACGTCCAGGGCCAGGTCCATCCCGACCGCTTCGTCAACGCGGGCGACGCCGAAAAGCGTGTCGCCATGCAGTGGGCCACGCGCGCCAACGAGGCCTATCAAACCTTGAAGAACCCGCAGAAGCGGGCGCGCTACCTGGTCGAATTGCACGGCGTCGACCTGCAGACGGAATCGAACACGGCCATGCCGCTGGACTTCCTGATGCAGCAGATGGAATGGCGCGAAGCGCTGGGCGACGCGTGCGCGGCGCGCGACGAAGCGGCCCTCGACGGCCTCGACGAACAGGTCCAATCGGCGCGCAAGGCGCAATTGGCCGAAGTGGGCCGCCAGCTCGACGGGACCGATTTTGCCGGCGCCGGCCAGACCGTGCGCGCATTGATGTTCCTCGATAAATTCGGCGAAGAGCTGCAGCACGCCTACGCCGCCATCGACGCCTAGCCGGCGCGGTCCGGGGGACCTGGCGCGCCAGCGTTGCCGTCCCTGGCTTTACCATTAAAAAACACGAAGACTCACTCATGGCCCTCCTGCAAATTTCCGAACCCGGCATGTCCACCGCCCCCCACCAGCACCGTCTGGCCGTGGGCATCGATCTCGGTACCACCAATTCTCTCGTGGCCACCGTGCGCAGCGGCATTCCGGAAGTGCTCAGCGATGAAGACGGCCGTCCGCTGCTGCCTTCGGTGGTGCGCTACCTGCCCAACGGCCACGCCCACATCGGCCACAAGGCGCAGGCGTGGCAGACGCGCGACCCGAAAAACACGGTCGTCTCCGTCAAGCGCTTCATGGGCCGCGGCCTGGCCGACATCGCCCACGCGGAAAACCTGCCCTACGATTTCCAGGAGTCGCCCGGCATGGTGCAGATTCGCACCGTGGCCGGCGTCAAGAGCCCGGTCGAGATCTCCGCGCAGATTCTCGCCACCTTGCGCCAGCGCGCCGAGGATTCGCTGGGCGACGAGCTCGTCGGCGCGGTCATCACCGTGCCCGCCTATTTTGACGACGCCCAGCGCCAGGCCACCAAGGACGCCGCCCAGCTGGCCGGCCTGAACGTGCTGCGCCTGCTGTCGGAGCCGACCGCCGCGGCGATCGCCTACGGCCTCGATCACGCCAGCGAAGGCGTGTTCGCCGTCTATGACCTGGGCGGCGGCACCTTCGACATCTCGATCTTGAAATTGTCCAAGGGCGTCTTCGAAGTGCTGGCCACGGGCGGCGACTCGGCGCTCGGTGGCGACGATTTCGACCACCGCCTGTTCTGCTGGATCATGGAGCACGCCAGGCTGGCGCCGCTGTCGGACGAAGACACCGCCACCCTGATGGTCAAGGCGCGCCAGGCCAAGGAGCTGCTGTCGACGAACGACTCGACCACCATCGACGCCATGCTCGATTCGGGCGAACTGGTGCACCTGACGGTGACGGCCGAGGTCTTCATCGACATGACGCGCCACCTGGTCGCCAAGACCATGACGGCGATTAAAAAAGCCATGCGCGACGCCGCCGTGTCGGTCGACGACATCGACGGCGTGGTGATGGTGGGCGGCGCCACCCGCATGCCGCAGGTGCGACTGGCCGTGTCCGAGTATTTCAAGACCATCCCGCACGCCAATATCGACCCCGATAAAGTGGTGGCGCTGGGCGCGGCCATCCAGGCCAATCTGCTGGCCGGCAACCGCGCGGCGGGCGACGACTGGCTGCTGCTCGACGTGATCCCGCTGTCGCTGGGGATCGAAACCATGGGCGGCCTGGTCGAAAAAATCATCCCCCGCAATTCGACCATTCCCTGCGCCCGCGCGCAGGAGTTCACCACGTTCAAGGATGGCCAGACGGCCCTGGCGGTGCACGTGCTGCAGGGCGAACGCGAGCTGGTGTCGGACTGCCGTTCGCTGGCGCGCTTCGAGCTGCGCGGGATTCCGCCGATGGTGGCGGGCGCGGCCCGCATCCGCATTACCTACCAGGTCGACGCCGACGGCTTGCTGTCGGTGGCGGCGCGCGAAACCCGCTCCGGCGTTGAAGCGCAGATCACCGTCAAGCCCTCGTACGGCTTGCAGGACGACGATGTCGCGCGCATGCTGCAGGAGTCGTTCAGTGCCGCCTCGGGCGACATGCTCATGCGCGCGCTGCGCGAAGAGCAGGTCGAGGCCCAGCGCATCTTGCTGGCCACCGAGTCGGCGCTCGCTGGCGACGCGGGTCTGCTCAGCGATGAAGAGCACGCCAGCATCGCCGCCTTGATGGCGCAGGTGCGCGTGGCCGCCGCCGCCACCGAGGGCACCCCGGCCGAGGTGGCGCCAGTACAGGCGGCGCTGCACGAGGCCGTCGACGCGCTGGCGCGCGGCACCGAAGAATTCGCCTCGCGCCGCATGGACCAGAGCGTGCGCACGGCGCTGGCCGGCAAAACGCTCGACGAAGTGTAAGCATCCAGGCGTACCAGCGTAAAATTACAACGATATTGCCAGCGGCCGCATCGACTTCCAGGTCGGCGAGCGCTGGCCTTCCCTGACTCACCCGGGCAAAAGCCGCTTGCTGCTTTTGCCCGCTTATTTTCACGAGGTTATCCGTGCCGCAAATCGTCATCCTGCCCCATCCCCTGTTCTGTCCTGACGGCGCCGTACTCGACGCGCCGGCCGGCAAATCGATCTGCGATCTTTTGCTGGAAAACGACATCGAGATCGAACACGCCTGCGACCGCGTGTGCGCCTGCACCACCTGCCACGTGCTCGTGCGCGAAGGCTATGCCTCGCTCAACGAGCCGCAAGAGACGGAAGAAGACATGCTCGACAAGGCCTGGGGCCTGGAAGCGGTGTCGCGCCTGTCCTGCCAGGCGATCATCGCCGACACCGACCTGGTGGTGGAAATTCCGAAGTACACGATCAATCACGCGGCCGAAAAGAATCACTGATCCATGAAGCGACCCGATTCCAGGGCGGCCAAGCCCGCCGCGCCCCTTGCCCTGCCGCCCGAAGTGCGGCCCGGCCAGTCGGTGGCCCTGCTGCAGGAACTGCACATCCTCACGCGCGACGGCAAACTCAACCAGGACAGCCGCCGCAAGCTCAAGCAGGTGTACCACCTGGTGCAGTTCATCGAGCCCCTGATTCGCCAGATCCAGCAGGATCACCCCCAGGTGTCGCTGGTCGACCATGGCGCCGGCAAGTCCTACCTGGGCTTCATCCTCTACGACCTGTTCTTCAAGCACCTCGACGACGGCTCGCGCCTGTACGGCATCGAAACGCGCGAAGAACTGGTGACGAAATCGCAGGAATTGGCGACCCGGCTGGCGTTTCCTGGCATGCGTTTCCTGAACCTGTCGGTGGCCGAATCGACCGATTCGCACTTGCTGCCCGAGCGCATCGACATCGTCACCGCCCTGCATGCCTGTAACACCGCCACCGACGACGCCATCGACTTCGCCCTGAAAAAGAAGGCGAAGTTCATGGTACTGGTGCCGTGCTGCCAGGCCGAAGTGGCCAGCGTCCTGAAAAAAAACAAGGGCCGCGACCTGGGCAAGAGCGCGCTGACGGAAATATGGCGCCACCCGCTGCACACGCGCGAATTCGGCAGCCAGGTCACCAACGTGCTGCGCTGCCTGCAGCTCGAGGCGCACGGCTACCAGGTCAATGTGACGGAGCTGGTGGGCTGGGAGCACTCGATGAAAAACGAGTTGATCGTCGCCAGCTACCAGGACCTGCCAAGAAAACGCCCCAGCGAGCGCTTGCAGGAAGTGCTGGCCACGCTGGGCCTGGAAGAAATGGGCGAACGCTTCTACACAAAAACGCGCGACCAGCAAGGGATAGCCCCATGAACGAACACTGGATCGACCTGCGTAGCGACACCGTCACCGTGCCCGACGCGGCCATGCGCGCCGTCATGGCCGCCGCGCCGGTCGGCGACGACGTCTACGGCGACGACCCCACCGTCAACCTGCTGCAGGAGCGCGCGGCCGACTTGTTCGGTTACGAAGCGGGCCTGTTCGCCCCGTCCGGCACCCAGACCAACCTGATCGCGCTGCTGCTGCACTGCGCGCGCGGCGACGAATACCTGGTGGGGCAGGACGCCCACACCTATAAATACGAGGGCGGTGGCGCGGCGGTGCTGGGCAGCATCCAGCCGCAGCCGATCGCCAACCAGGCCGACGGCAGCCTTGCCATCGCCGACATCGACCATTACATCAAGCCGGACGACATGCACTTCGCTCGTTCGCGCCTGCTGGCGCTGGAAAACACCATCGGCGGCAAGGTGCTGGGCCAGGCCTATATGGCCGAGGCCACCGCCTTCGCCCACCAGCGCGGCCTGGCCACCCACCTCGACGGCGCGCGCATCTGCAACGCCGCCGTCAAGCAGGGCATCACGCTGCGGCAAGCGGCGCTGGGCTTCGATTCGATTTCCGTGTGCCTGTCGAAGGGACTGGGCGCACCGGTCGGATCGGTGCTGCTGGGATCGAAAGCGTTCATCGAGCAGGGCAAGCGCTGGCGCAAGATGCTCGGCGGCGGCATGCGCCAGTCCGGCATTCTCGCTGCCGCGGGCCTGTACGCGCTCGAGCACAATGTCGCGCGCCTGGCCGACGACCACGCCAACGCCGCCCGCCTGGCGCGTGGCCTGGCGGCGATCGACGGCTTGACGGTGGCCACGCCGCAGACGAATATTTTTTATGTCGAGGTGCCGCCGGCGGCCGTCGACGGCTTGCGCGCGGCCCTGCTGCGCCAACGCATCCGCGCCACCGTGGGCCAGCACACCCGCCTGGTCACGCATATCAACATCAGCGAGGCCGACGTCGACCAGGTCGTCGCCGCCTTCGCGGAATTTTTCAAGGACTGGCACGTCACCCCATGAGCGAGATCGAATTTAAAAAACACCAGGAAGACGATGGCACCATCCGCCTGGCCAAGCGGGTCGCCGAAATGGTGCCGTGCTCGCGCGCGGAAGCGGACAAATACATCGCCGGCGGCTGGGTGCTGGTCGATGGCGCCGTGGTCGAAGAAGCCGGTGCGCGCGTGGCCGACGAGCAGGAAGTGACGCTGCACGAACACGCCACCCTGAGCGAGATCGTGCCCGTCACCATCCTGCTGCACAAGCCCGTCGGCCTCGACGCCGAGGCGGCCATCAAGCTGCTCACGCCGGACAGCCTGATCCTGGCCGAACACGGCAACCAGCGCTTCCTCAAGCGCCACCTGGCCAACCTGACGGTGACGACCCCGCTCGACGAGCGCGCCAGCGGGCTGGTGGTGTACACCCAGGACTTCCGCGTCACCCGCAAGCTGCTCGATGAAGCGGCCCGGGTCGAGCAGGAATTCGTCGTCGAAGTGGCCGGTACCATCCGCGAAGGCGGCCTGGCGCTGCTCAATCACGGCCTCAGTTTCAACGGCAAGCCGCTGCTGCCGATGAAGGCCAGCTGGCAGAACGAAACCCGGCTGCGCTTTGCCGGCAAGGGCATCCGTCCCGGCCAGTTGCTGCACATGTGCCGCATGGTGGGCCTGACGGTGGTGTCGACCCGGCGCCTGCGCGCCGGGCGCGTGCCGCTGGCCAGCTTGCCGTCCGGCCACTGGCGCTACCTGCACGAATACGAGCGTTTTTAAGGGGAAGGTGTCACTCGGTTAGCTTGCGAACAGAGTGGGGATGGCGTGCTGCCATACAGTCAAGATTGACTTCCCCACCATTCAAAGACACCATGGACACCACGCGCGCGGAGCTCGCTCCGCACCAGGCAATCCCCTCCTATCCCGTGCAACTGCGCCTGAATGGCGAAACGGTCGATGTCAGCGTCGAAGCCTGGGTCACCCTGCTCGACCTGCTGCGCGACAAGCTGGGGCTGACCGGCACCAAGAAGGGCTGCGATCACGGCCAGTGCGGCGCCTGCACGGTGCTGGTCGACGGCAAGCGCATCAACAGCTGCCTGACCCTGGCCGTCATGCAAAACGGCAAATCGATCACCACCGTCGAAGGGCTGGCGCTGGGCGAACACCTCGACCCGCTCCAGCAAGCCTTCATCGACCACGACGCCTTCCAGTGCGGCTACTGCACGCCTGGTCAACTGTGTTCGGCCAAGGGCCTGATCGCCGAAGGGCAGGCCGGGACGGTCGCCGACGTGCGCGAACTGATGAGTGGCAATCTGTGCCGCTGCGGCGCCTACCCGCAGATCGTCGCCGCCATCACCGCCGTGATGGGCATGGGCGAGCAGCGCGACGATCCCCAGCGGCCGTATCGGCCGGGCACGGTGCCGGCATGAACCCGATCACCTATTTTGCGCCCGCTGACGTCGACAGCGCCGCCCGCCTGGCCGGCAGCGGCGCCACCCTGATCGCCGGCGGCACCAACCTGATCGACCTGATGAAGGAGCGCGTCGCGCTGCCGTCCGCGCTGGCCGATATCAACCGGCTGCCGTGTGCCGACATCACCCCCACCAGCGGCGGCGGCCTGATGCTGGGGGCGCTGGCGACCAACGCCGACACCGCCTACCACCGGCTGGTGGGCGAGCGCTATCCGCTGCTGCGCGCGGCGATCCTGGCCGGCGCCTCGCCGCAGATCCGCAACATGGCCAGCAACGGCGGCAACCTGCTCCAGCGCACCCGCTGCCACTATTTTTATGACACGGGCACGCCCTGCAGCAAGCGCGACCCGGGCAGCCACTGCAGCGCCCTGCTGGGCCTGACGCGCCAGCACGCCATCCTCGGCGCCAGTGCCCGCTGCATCGCCGTCCACCCGTCCGATATGTGCGTGGCGCTGGCCGCGCTCGACGCCGTCGTGCACGTCCAGTCCGGCAAGGGCAAGCGACGCATCGATTTCGCCCACTTTCACCGGCTGCCGGGCGATACCCCGCACATCGACACCGTGCTCGAGGCGGGCGAGGTGATCACCCACATCGAGCTGCCACCGGGCGAACGTTTTGCCGCCCATTCGGCGTATGTGAAAGTGCGCGACCGCAGCTCGTACGCGTTCGCGCTGGTGTCCTGTGGCGCCGCGCTCGAGTTCGGCAAGAACGGCGCCATCAAGGCCGCCCGCATCGCCCTGGGCAGCGTGGCCGCCAGGCCGTGGCGCCTGCGCGAGGCAGAACAAGTGCTCGAGGGCGAGCAGCCCTCGGCCGCGCTGTTCGGCGCCGCCGCCGATGTGCTGCTGGGCGGCGCCATGGGCCATGGCGCCAACGATTTTAAAATTCCGCTGGCGCGCCGCACGGTGGTGCGCGCGCTCGACTACGCGAGCGCGGGTACGGTCGACAATGCGCACGCCGCCGACGGGCAGGCAGACACCAGGGAGGCCCCATGAGCGAATTGATTCCCGCATTGCGCACCCCCGTGGCCGACGCCGGCACGGGCGCCGTCGCCATCGGCATGCCCGTCTCGCGCGTGGACGGCCGTGACAAGGTGACGGGCCGGGCCCGCTACGCCGCCGAATACCCGGCCGAGGAGGCCGGCTCGCCCCTGTTATACGGCGTGGTGGTCAACAGCACCATCGCGCGCGGCACCGTCAAGTCGATCGACAGCAGCGCCGCCATGGCGGTGCCCGGCATGGTCGAGGTGATCACCCACCAGAACCGGCCGCCCATGAGCGGCTTCGACCTGCTGCACAAAGACATGACATCGCCCGCCGGTTCGCCGTTCCGGCCCCTGTTCGACGCCCGCGTGCGCCACAGCGGCCAGCCGCTGGCGCTGGTGGTGGCCGACAGTTTCGAGGCGGCGCGCCACGCTGCCGGCCTGCTGCGCATCGACTACGACATCGACCCGCACCAGACGGACATGCGCGATCACCTCGACAAGGCGCGCACGCCCAGCCACATCAAGGCCGGCTACACGCCGCCACCGAAGCCGAAGGGCCATCCCGACCAGGTATGGGAAGCGGCGGCCGTGCGCGTCGACAGCGCCTTTCACGAGGGCGTCGAACACCACAATCCGCTCGAGATGTTTACCTCGACGGTGCTGCGCGCCAGCGACGGTCATCTGACCATCTACGACAAGACGCAAAGCTCGCAGAACAGCCGCTGGTACGTCTACCACGTGTTCGGCATCCCGAAGGAGAAGGTCACGGTGCGCAACCCCTACGTGGGCGGCGCCTTCGGCGCTGGCCTGCGGCCCCAGTATCAGCTGGCGCTGGCGGTGATGGCGGCGCTCAAGCTCGAGCGCTCGGTGCGCGTGGTGCTCACGCGCCAGCAGATGTTCACCTTCGGGCACCGGCCGGAAACGCTGCAGCGGGTGCGCCTGTCGGCCGAGCACGACGGCACGCTCACGTCGATCATTCACGAGGCGGTGACGGAAACCTCGCGGCTGGAAGACTACGTCGAGGCGGTGGTCAATTTTTCCGGCATGCTGTACCAGTGCGCGCATATCCGGCTCGGCTACAAGGTGGTCGAAGTCGACCATTTCACCCCGCTCGACATGCGCGCCCCCGGCGCCGCCAGTGGTAACCATGCGCTCGAAGTGGCCATGGACGAGCTGTCCTATGCCCTCGGCATGGACCCGCTGGCACTGCGCCTGAAAAACTACGCGGACATGGACCCTGTCTCGGGCATGCCGTATTCAACCAAGGCGCTGCGCGCCTGCTACCTGCAGGGCGCCGCCCATTTCGGCTGGGACCAGCGGCCGCTGGCCGTGCGCGCGCGCAGGGAAGGGCGCGAACTGGTCGGCTGGGGCATGGCCACCGGCATCTGGGACGCCATGCAGATGTTCGCCCGCGCCGAAGCGGTGCTGCACGCGGATGGCCAGCTCGTCGTCAGCAGCGCTGCCAGCGACATCGGCACCGGCACCTACACGGCGATGTGCATCATCGCCGCCGATGCGCTCGGCCTGAAGCTCGAACACGTGCGCTTCCAGCTGGGCGACTCGACGCTGCCGGTGGCGCCCGTCGAGGGCGGCTCCTCGCACGTGGCCACGGTGGGCTCGGCGGTGCAGGGCGCCTGCGAAAAGCTGCAGCAGGCGCTGTTTAAAATCGCCAAACGCATGCCCGGTTCGCCCTTTGCCAGGGCCAGGTTCGCCGACGTCCAGTTCGCCGACGGCATGCTGGAAATGAAAGGCGAGGGCACGGCGCTGGCGCTGACGGCCATCCTGGCCGCCTCGGGCCAGCCCCGGCTGACGGAAACATTCATGCTGCTGCCGGCCGTCCTCAAGCAGCGCAAATTCGTCCGCGCCACCCATTCAGCCGTGTTCGTCGAAGTGCGGGTGGACGAAGAACTGGGCACCGTGCGCGTCACCCGCGTGGTCAGCGCCGTGGCGGCGGGGCGCATCATCAACGCCAAGGCGGCCAGGAGCCAGATCATCGGCGGCGTGGTGTGGGGCATCAGCCAGGGCTTGCACGAAGAGACCCTGACCGACCATGTGCTGGGCCGCTTCATGAACCATAATCTGGCCGAATACCACGTGGCCGTGAACGCCGACATCCATGAGATCGACGTCATCTTCGTCCAGGAGGACGACCGCATCGTCAGCAAGCTCGGTGCGAAGGGCGTGGGCGAGATCGGGCAACTGGGGGTGGCGGCGGCGATCGGCAATGCGATCCATCACGCCACCGGCAGGCGACTGCGCGAGCTGCCGATGACGCCCGAGAAAATCATGCGCCCGGACGCGCCGCTGGTGTAGGCGCTCTTTTCAAACCTTGCTGGCGAAGTAGGCCAGGAACATCGTCACCGCCACCTCTACCAGCTGCGCCTGCTGCTGCGCATCGAGGGGCGGCGCCCCCATGGTGATCTGCGGCCAGAATGCCACCGCCTTTAACTGGCCCTGCAGCATGGTGGCGGCAAACACGGGGTCGCCGTCGATCAGCCGGCCGTCCCCCTGGGCCGCCCGAATCCAGCGCGTCAAGCCTTCCTCGCGCTCGCCAATGCGGGCGATGATGGGCTTGGCCCGCTCGGGCGAATGGATCGCTTCGGCCACCGCCACCCGCGCCAGGTCGATGAAGTCCTGCGTCGCCTGCATGCGCAATTTGCGCCGCAGCAGCGCTTCGAGCTGCTCGCGCAAGGGCGCGGCGCTGTCGTAGACGGTGTCCGCTTCGCCGGCGGGTGCGTGAAACAGGGCCATCAGGGTGGCGCCGAATAAATCATCCTTGCTGGGAAAGTGGTTGTAGACCGTGCGTTTCGACACGCCCGCTTCGAGCGCGATCTTGTCCATGCTGGTGGCCTCGAAGCCGTGCGCGCGGAACTGCACGGCGGCGGCGTCGAGAATGGCCTGGCGCTTGCGGTCGGTGAGGCGGGTGGGAGTGCTCATGCGCTTATTTTACACCGGGGCGTATACTTTTTATGAAAACAAAACTACACTGTGTAGTGTAATTTATTTCCATTCACCTATTTAAGTGCGATGAAATTCCTCTTCCTGTGTGCCCTGACCGTTGGACTGACCACCATGCCCGATTCCAGTACCGCCGCCGACGCGCTCGCCGTGTCCGTTCCCACCGCCAGTGCGATTGCCCGTTCGCCCCAATTCAAGGACGGGGCGTTTCGCAACGTGGCGCCCATGAGCAAGTAAGGCTTTGGCGACAAGGTCGACATTTTTTGGAAGTTCTTTTTTAATAAGCCGAAGTCCACGGTGCCGTCCGGCGCCATTCCCGTGCAGGCGCTCACGCGGGCGCAGTTGCTCGCTGCGCCCGATGACAGCGTGTTCCGGCTCGGTCATTCGACCATGCTGATCAAGTTGCAAGGGGCGTTTTACCTGACCGATCCCGTGTTCTCGGAACGCGCCTCGCCGGTGCAATGGGCTGGTCCGGCGCGCTTTCACCAGCCGCCCATCAGCATCGCTGACTTGCCGCCGCTCGCGGCGATCATCCTCTCGCACGACCATTACGACCACCTCGACCACGCCGCCGTGCTGGCGCTCGCGCACAAGACGGCCCACTTCATCACGCCGCTGGGGGTGGGCGAGCGCCTGATCGGCTGGGGCATCCCCGCCGCCAAGGTGCGCCAGCTGGACTGGTGGCAATCGACCGAGCTCGGGGGCGTCAAGCTGGTGGCCACCCCGGCCCAGCATTTTTCCGGGCGCACGCCCAACGACGGCAATTCGACCCTGTGGGCCTCGTGGGTGATCGAGCATGGCGGCCTGAAACTGTTTTTCAGCGGCGACAGCGGCTATTTCGACGGCTTCAAAAAAATCGGCGACGTCCATGGACCGTTCGACCTGGCCATGATTGAAACGGGCGCCTACGACGCCATGTGGCCCGACGTGCACATGCAGCCCGAGCAGACCTTGCAAGCGTTTATTGACCTGCGGGGCAAGACCTTGATGCCGGTGCACAACGGCACCTTCGACTTGGGCCTGCATCCGTGGCAGGAGCCGTTTGAGCGCATCATGGCGCTCGCACTGCAGCGGGGCATCGCCATCACCACCCCGCGCATGGGCGAGCGGCTCGACACGCGCCAACCGGCGGCGGGCACGCCGTGGTGGCGCGCCGTCGACCAGGAATAATTCAGGCGCGCTTTGGCAGGGAAATCAGGCGGGTACCGGCCAGCTTGTCGTGCAAGAACTGGCGGTCCTGGTCCAGCAAGGCCGTCAGTGCCCAGGCGGCAATGCCCAGCGCCACCGCCGTGCCCACCTGCGCCGTGCTGCGCAGTTGCCAGAAGTAGCACACCAGCAGGGCCGGCAGGAACCAGCCCCAGGCCAGCAGGTAGCGCACGGCCGCGGCCCGCAGGGGCACCCGGGCGTGGCCGGGCATGACGAGCTTGATGCGCCAGGTTTTCATGGCCAGGGTGTGGCCGCTGCCGGACCAGGCGTGGATGAAATACAGGGCCGCGACCAGGAAGAACACGGCGTTGCGGCCGTGGTCGATGGCGGGGCTGTGGGCATTGCCGGTGGCGAACAGGTAGAGCAGGATGGCCAGCGCTTCGACCGCCGTGATGAGCAGCGCTTCGTAGACCATCACCATCAGGCGGCGCAAGATGGTGGGGCCGGCCCTATTTGACATTGGCAGGTGCGGGCGCTGGTGCTGGTGCGGGCACGGCCGGGGCCGGGGCGGTGGTGGTGCTGGCCGGCGGCGCATTGCGCCTGATCGGCGCCACCGTTTTCAGGTTGGCCTGGGCAGGAGGCGGCAGGTTGGTCAGCTGCTTTTTCGATTTTGCCGCTTCGGCCGCCAGCTTTTGCTTTTGCTCTTCAGGCAACTGCTGGTATTTTTCCCACTGTTCCGATTTTTGCGTGACGTCGAGTTTTTTCGCCTTGGTGTAATTTTCACGCACCAGGCGACGCTCGTCGGGGCTCATGCGCACCCACTCGCGCATTTTTTCGTGCACGCGGGCCTGCTCGTCCGGTTTCATGGCGGCGAAGCGGTTGGCGATATCGAGCCATTTCTGCTTGCGCAGCGGTTCGAGCCGGTCCCATTCGCCCGCCAGTGGCTCGAGCGCCAGTTTTTGCGCCGGCGACAGATTCACCCAGGCGGGCTTGACCAGCGGCGCCACGGCGGGCGCCGCTGCCTGCGGCGCGGGCGATTGCGCCGCCACCGTGCCGGCGCAGGCCAGGGCGATCAGGGCCGCCATGCAAGCGAGCCGGCCCACCTTATTGACCGCGCTGGGCAAGATACTGGTTGAAGCCATGGTCGAGGTAGGCCGTCAGCGGCAGCTCGTCCGACAGCACGGCGGCGTCGAGTTCGGCCAGTTCAGCGATGCGCCGTTCTTCTTCGTACTGGTAGACGCCGGCCAGCGCGGCGACCAGCGCCAGGAGAGGCAGGATGGCGCCGGCGCGGCCCATGGCCGAGAAGTTGAACGAGGACGAAAACAGGGCGCCCACCTGGCCGGCGAAGCCCACGCGTGCGGCGCGCTGCGCCAGCCTGGCGGGCACGTGGGCCTTTTTGCGTGCCATGGCCGCCTGGCGTGCCGCAGCAAGCCGGTCGGTGGTGGCCGCCGGCAGGTCGTCGAGCTGCTCGTTGAGCGCGTGGCGCACCTTGTACGCGAAATTGATATCGTCGGTGTTCATAATGTAAGTCCCTTGGCTTTCAGCGATTCGGCGAGGGTATGGGTCGCCCGCGAACAGTGTGTCTTGACGCTTCCTTCGGAGCACCCCATCGCTTCGGCTGTTTCAGCCACGTCCATGTCCTGCCAATAACGCATGAGGAAGGCTTCCCGTTGACGCGCCGGCAGTTTTTGTACCTCGGCTTCGATCACGGCCAGCGTTTGCGCCCGTTCGACCTGGTCCGACGCGCTTTCGGCTGCGCTCGATCCTTCCTCGGCCTCGTGCGTCTCGAGTATATCAAAGTCGTCATTGCCTTCGGCGCGGGTGCCCATGCCGGAAAACAGGCTGACCCAGGTATTTCTGACCTTCTCGCGGCGGAAGTAATCGAGGATGGTGGTCTGCAGGATGCGCTGGAACAGCATCGGCAATTCGGCGGCCGGCTTGTCGCCGTACTTTTCGGCCAGCTTGATCATGGCGTCCTGCACCACGTCGAACGCAGCCTCGTCTTTGCGAACGGCATAGACGGCCTGCTTGAAGGCGCGTCGTTCGACGTGCTCCAGGAAGTCCGATAGTTCTTTGTCTGTGGCCATGCGGGGAAGGGGGCAGTCGAACGACGGATGCGATCGCAAACCATGCTGAAATGAAAACTGAGGCATCCTAGCAAAAAAGCGCGTCGTTTGCTTGCTTTTAACGCACAACATCGGTGCAATTGCTGATTAATCCACAGTTTTTCTTGACCGATTTGGTGCGACGCAGTAATGTGAACAACGCTTTGGCATCCCGAAGCTGTATGGTCCCGTCGATACCGCCACACAAGGCCAACTCGACGCGACGCGCTTTCATATGTAGGCAGTTTGCTCTAACCCGTGCCACAAGCACGAGAGGTTTGTGTAATCGCCACAGAAACTCACGCCGAACGAGTTGCGCCCAGCGCCGGTTCGAAACGTCACGCCGTTGACGTGGACGATCGCCGTGACCGCAGAAAGAAGGGACGCCTGAGCACTGTCGCGCCACGCAAGCATCGCCAGGAATGAGCATCCGATCACCTCCCAATGGGTCTTGAAAGGAATGTGTTATGACTAACGAAGCAGCGGTTCCCATCACGGGTGCCGAGATTGTCGTCCGCTGTCTGGCGGAAGAAGGCGTCAAGCACGTCTTCGGCTACCCCGGCGGGGCAGTCTTGTATATCTACGACGCTATATTTCAGCAGGATAAATTCCAGCACATCCTCGTGCGCCACGAGCAGGCCGCCGTGCATGCCGCCGACGCCTATTCGCGCAGTTCCAATACGGTCGGTGTCGCCCTCGTCACCTCCGGACCCGGTGTCACCAATGCCGTCACGGGCCTGTCGACGGCCTACATGGATTCGGTTCCCATGGTCGTCATCTCCGGCCAGGTCCCCAGCCACGCGATCGGCCAGGATGCCTTCCAGGAGTGCGACACGGTCGGTATCACCCGTCCCGTGGTCAAGCACAATTTCCTCGTGAAAGATGTGCGCGACCTGGCCGAAACCATCAAAAAAGCGTTCTTCATTGCCCGTACCGGCCGTCCCGGCCCCGTGCTGGTCGATATTCCCAAGGACATCAGCATGCACAAGTGCGTGTTTTCGTATCCGAAGGAAATCGAAATGCGCAGCTACAAGCCGGTCGACAAGGGCCACTCGGGGCAGATCCGCAAAGCCGTCCAGCTGCTGCTGCAGGCCGAGCGCCCCATGATCTACGCCGGCGGCGGCGTGATCCTGGCCAATGCCTCGCCCGAGCTGAACAAGCTGGTCGACAAGCTGGGTTTCCCCGTCACCAACACCCTGATGGGCCTGGGCGGCTACCGCTCCTCGTCCGACAAGTTCGTTGGCATGCTGGGCATGCATGGCACCTATGAAGCCAACCTGGCCATGCAGAACTGCGACGTGCTCATCGCCATCGGCGCCCGTTTCGACGACCGCGTGATCGGCAATCCGAAACACTTCGCCTCGCACCCCCGCAAGATCATCCACATCGACATCGACCCTTCGTCGATCTCGAAGCGCGTCAAGGTCGACATTCCCATCGTCGGCAACGTCAAGGATGTGCTGGTGGAGTTCCTCGCCCAGCTCGATGCCGCCGAAGCAAAACCGAATGCGAGCGCCCTGCAGGACTGGTGGAAGCAGATCGGCGAATGGCGCGGCCGCGACTGCCTGGCATTCCAGGACTCGAGCACCATCATCAAGCCCCAATCGGTGGTGCAAAAATTGTGGGATGTCACGGGCGGCGACGCCTTCATCACCTCGGACGTGGGCCAGCACCAGATGTGGGCGGCCCAGTACTATCCGTTCGACAAACCACGGCGCTGGCTCAACTCGGGTGGCCTGGGCACCATGGGCGTCGGCTTGCCGTACGCCATGGGGGCACAGATGGCCAACCCGGGCGCCACCGTCGCCTGCATCACGGGCGAAGGCTCGATCCAGATGAACATCCAGGAACTGGCCACCTGCAAGCAGTACCACCTGACGCCGAAGATCATTCTGCTTAACAACCGGGCGCTGGGCATGGTCCGCCAATGGCAGACCATCGACTACGGCGGACGCTATTCCGAGTCCTACATGGATTCGCTGCCGAATTTCAAGATGGTGGCGGAAGCCTACGGCCACGTGGGCATGGATATCGACAAACCGGGCGACGTCGAGGGCGCGCTGCGCGAGGCCTTCGCCATGAAGGACCGGCTGGTGTTCATGAATTTCATCACGGACCAGAGCGAAAATGTCTGGCCGATGGTGAAAGCCGGCAAGGGCCTGTCCGAAATGCTGCTCGGATCGGAGGACTTGTAATGCGCCATATTATTTCAGTACTGCTGGAAAATGAAGCCGGTGCGCTCTCGCGCGTGGTGGGCCTGTTTTCCGCCCGCGGCTACAACATCGAGACCTTGACGGTGGCGCCCACGGAAGACGCCACGCTCTCGCGCATGACCATCGTCACCAGCGGTTCGGACGACATCATCGAGCAGATCACCAAGCACTTGAATCGCCTGATCGAGGTGATCAAGGTGGTCGACCTGACCGAAGGCCAGCACATCGAGCGGGAACTGATGCTCATCAAGGTGAGGGCGGTTGGCAAGGAGCGGGAAGAGATGAAGCGAACGGCGGACATTTTCCGCGGCCGCATCATCGACGTCACCGAGAAGACCTACACCATCGAACTGACCGGCAACAAGACCAAGCTCGACGCCTTCATCGATTCGATCGACCGCGCCTCGATCCTCGAGACGGTGCGCACGGGCGGCTCCGGTATCGGCCGCGGCGAGCGCATCCTCAAAGTCTGAACACGCTGTACCAGCAATAACGCACCCACAAATTTACTTAGGAATGAACATGAAAGTTTTTTACGATAAAGATTGCGACCTCTCCCTCGTCAAAGGCAAGAACGTCGCCATCATCGGTTACGGTTCGCAAGGCCACGCCCACGCCCAGAATCTGAACGATTCCGGCGTCAACGTGACGGTCGGTCTGCGCAAGGGTGGCGCGTCGTGGACCAAGGTCGAGCAGGCCGGCTTGAAAGTGGCGGAAGTCAATGACGCCATCAAGGCCGCCGACATCATCATGATCTTGCTGCCGGACGAGAACATCGCCCAGGTCTACCACGACAATGTCGCTCCCCACGCCAAGCAGGGCGCCGTGCTGGCCTTCGCCCACGGTTTTAACGTCCATTATGGCCAGGTGGTGCCACGCGCCGACCTCGACGTCATCATGATCGCCCCGAAAGCGCCCGGCCACACCGTGCGCGGCACCTACGCCAACGGTGGCGGCGTGCCGCACCTGATCGCCGTCTACCAGGACAAGTCCGGCTCGGCCCGTGACATCGCCCTGTCGTACGCGATGGCCAACGGCGGCGGCCGCGCCGGCATCATCGAAACGAACTTCCGCGAAGAAACCGAAACCGACCTGTTCGGCGAACAGGCCGTGCTGTGCGGCGGCGCCGTCGAACTGATCAAGGCTGGCTTCGAAACCCTGACGGAAGCGGGCTACGCGCCGGAAATGGCGTACTTCGAATGCCTGCACGAACTCAAGCTGATCGTCGACCTGATCTATGAAGGCGGTATCGCCAACATGAATTACTCGATCTCCAACAATGCCGAGTACGGCGAGTACGTGACGGGTCCGAAGATCATCACCGAGGACACCAAGAACGCCATGCGCCAGTGCCTCAAGGACATCCAGACGGGCGAATACGCCAAGAGCTTCATCCTGGAAAACAAGGCCGGCGCCCCCACCCTGATCTCGCGCCGCCGCCTCAACGCCGAGCACCAGATCGAACAGGTGGGCGGCAAACTGCGCGCGATGATGCCGTGGATCGCCAAGAACAAGCTGGTCGATCAGTCAAAGAATTAATTGACCGGCAGGGCTTGCTGAAGGGACTGGCGCGTGCCAGTCCCTTTTTTTTGGCGCCGATTTAATTGCAACGAATCATGACAGCCCTCGTCAAGCGGGTGCATACCGGTTACTGTTCGCTTATCAACTTCATACAGGAACCGCCACCATGTCACTGCCCAAGATCGTCCTCGCCGCCAGCCTGCTGGCCGCCACCTCCGCCTACGCCCAGTCCACCAGCGGCACCCTGGTCGTGGTCCCCGCCTTTGCCGAGGTGGTGCACGCCAATGACCAGGCGGTCGCCAGTTTTAATATCGAGGAACAGGACAAGGACAAGGCCGTGGCCGCCTCGCGGGTCAACCAGAAGATGAAGCAGGGCATGGAGATCATCCGCCGCGAAGATCCGCAGGCGGCCCTGAAGACCCAGGGCTATTACACCTACCCCGTGTACGCCGAACAACGTCCGCTGCCGAACGGCGCCGTCGTCAAGCCGCAGCTCACGGGCTGGCGCGTGGGCCAGAGCCTGGAAGTGAAAACCCTGAACCTGGCTGGCCTGTCCAAGACCACCGCCGCCGCGCAAAAAGTGCTGGCCCTCGCCGGGCTCAATTTTGGCCTGGCGCCGGCCACCTTGCGCAAGCTCGACGACGAGCGCATCGCCGCCACCTACAAAAACCTGGGCGAGCGGATTGCCTCGATCGCCGCGGCGATGGGCCGCAACCGCGCCGACGCCACGCTCGACACGGTCGACTTCGAAGGCTCGGGCAATTACGCGGGGCAGGACCGGGCCCAGGCGGCGCCGATGGCGATGAAATCGATGCGCATGAGCGAATCGGCCAGCGTGGCCGAGCCGTCGTTCGAGCCGGGCGAGACCACCTTGCAGATGAACCTGGTGGGCAAGGTGCGTTTCAAATAAGGCGGCGCGGCGTTCCGGCAGCCGTCTCGATTGCGCGGCGGTGGGCGAGGGCGTCCTAACGCACCTCGGCGTTGCTGGATTGCCCACTATAATGAGGGCGACTTCATTGCAGCCTTTATCGGAAACGGAATCACGATGCCCTCATTTACCCCGCGCAGAAAACCCGGCGTCAAGAAGCTCAACCGCTTCGGTCGCCGCAAGCTCGATGCCGCCGGCAACCCGGTGCGCCGCCGCGGCATTTATTTGCTGCCCAACGCCTTCACCACGGCGGCCCTGTTTTGCGGCTTCTATGCCATCGTCCAGGCGATGAACCTGAAGTTCGAGCATGCCGTCTGGGCCATCTTTGTCGCCATGGTGCTCGACGCCCTTGACGGCCGGGTGGCGCGCCTGACCAACACCCAGTCCGAATTCGGCGCCCAGTACGACAGCCTGTCCGACATGGTGTCCTTCGGCGCCGCGCCCGCCCTGGTGATCTATGAATGGTCGCTGCGGGGACTGGGCAAGGCGGGCTGGATCGCCGCCTTCATCTATTGCGCCGGCGCGGCCTGCCGCCTGGCCCGCTTCAACACGAATATCGAAGTGGTCGACAAGCGCTACTTTCAGGGCTTGCCCAGTCCCGCGGCGGCGGCGCTGGTGGCCGGCTTCATCATGATGATGAGCGACTTCGGCGTGTCCGGTCTCGAGGTGTCCTGGTATTCCTTCGTCGTCGCCCTGTTCGCCGGCCTGACCATGGTGACCAATGTGCCGTTCTACAGCTTCAAGGACGTCAATTTCCGCAAGACCGTGCCCTTCATCACCGTGTTCCTGATCGCGCTGGTGCTGGCCCTGATTGCCATCGACACGGCCAAGGTGCTGTGGCCCCTGTTCGTGCTGTACGGCTTGTCCGGCTACATCGTCTACCTGGTCCGTCTGGTCAAGGGCAAGCCCGTCAGCATCATCTCGACGGACGAGCAGGCGGTGAACGCCAACGAGCGCCTGTAGCAAGAGGCGCGCACGCAAAAAAGGGGCAGTCGGACTGCCCCTTTTTTGCGTGCGCGCCGTGTTGCCGGCCCTTCGTTTACGGCTTGGCGGTGATCACCAGTTCGTAGGGCAGGGCCACGGGCGAGCCGGGGAATTGCGCGCTGCAGGCGGCATCCTTGCACAGGCGCAGGCTGAAATTGCCCGTGCGGGTGCCGGCGGCCAGCGTGGTGAGCGTGGTCAGGCGCGCACTGTACTGCGTGTTGCTGGTCTGCGTGATGGCGGGATTGGACTGGATCACGCCAGTGTCGTCGACGATGAAGACATACACGGTGCTGACGCCGTTGAAATCGGCGGGGCGGGTGGCCGTTGCCGTCACATTGAGTGGGGCGGCGGTACCGGCGACGAAGGTGGCCGACAGCTTGGCCGGGCTGAAGGTGACGGCCGGGCTGACCGTTTCTGGAGCGCTCGATGCGCTGCTGCTGCTGCCGCCACCGCCGCAGGCAGTCAACAGGACGGCGCACAGCAGGGTGCACAGGGGGGCCGAATAAGTTTTAAGCATGATCGTTTCCTCAATGGGGTAATACAGACAGTCCGTATTGTTTAATATCCAGTAAGCATAGTTGCAGGAAAAACAATGATGGTCAATCGAATCATTAAGAAAAACGTAAGATTAAAAATTAGTAATCTTTCCTGATTAATTCAGCGAAAAAAACGCCGCTCGTCGTACATGGGATCGGGACCGTTCTGCATCAGGCGCACGATGCCGGCCTCGTCGAAATGCACGTGCATCATCGAATTCCACACGCCCGCTTCCTTGTAGCGGTAGGACCAGACCTCATAATTGTTGAGGTGCACGCGCGAGGTTTCCGCGGGGCGGCCGACGGTGCGCAGCACCTCGTCGCGGGTGGCACTATTTAATTTGATAGTGGCAAATTTTCCCCCCGTCAGCACCTGCTCGATGCTGCGCAGGCGACCATCGCGCCCGAAGCGCGCCATGGTCGTCTGCTGGCCGAACGGGCCGCGCGCATATTCAAACTCCTCGCCGTCGGCCAGCGGGTAGATGGCAGTGGGCGGTCCCAGCTTGGCCAGCACGGCGTCGCGCGGCTCGCCCGGCAGCGGCGGCGGCCCGCCGGGCAAGCCCGCGCAGCCGCTGAAAAATACTTGCGCAGTCAATAAGATCGCGAAAAACGGTGGTTTCATGGGCCTCTCCCGGTCAGTGTTGCGCCCATCATGCCCCAGCTGTCTGTAATCTTCACTGGCCGCACGCCAGCTTTTCCCTTATAATCGCCGGTCTGGCCATTCGGCCGGACTAATCGAAGTTCACGGTGCGCTGGGTTGCGACTCTTGCACCGCATGTGAAAGGTAATATCATGTCCGTAGAAAACATCAACAAGTCGGCGATCATCGCTGACAACGCACGTGGCCAAAACGACACCGGTTCGCCGGAAGTTCAGGTCGCACTGCTGACCGCCCGCATCAACGAACTCAATGGTCACTTCAAGGCTCACGCCAAGGATCACCACTCCCGCCGCGGTCTGATCATGATGGTCAACCGTCGTAAGAGCCTGCTGTCCTACCTGAAGTCGAAAGACGCGACCCGTTATCGCGATCTGATCGCCAAACTCGGCCTGCGCAAGTAATTCTTGCCCATCGGGTTTTGACCGAAAATGCCTGCGCCAGTCTGACTGTCGCGGGCATTTTGCATTGTGCGCACGGAAATAGTTGAAGCTAAGAAGTAAAGATAGCCGTTCGGCTATCTGCGGTGAGGTGAACGACAGCCCCTGAAAATCTGTCGGCAAATAGAAAGGGAATACCCATGTTTAACAAAGTCACGAAAACCTTCCAGTACGGCCAACACCAGGTCACCCTCGAGACGGGCGAAATCGCCCGTCAAGCCTCCGGCGCCGTGCTGGTGTCGATCGAAGACACCGTGGTGCTGGCGACCGTGGTCGCCCGCAAGGATGCCAAGCCAGGCCAGGATTTCTTCCCGCTGACGGTGGACTACGTCGAGAAGACTTACGCCGCCGGCAAGATCCCTGGCGGCTTCTTCAAGCGCGAAGGCCGTCCTTCGGAAAAGGAAACGTTGACCTCGCGCCTGATCGACCGTCCGATCCGCCCGCTGTTCCCGGAAGGCTACCTGAACGAAGTCCAGGTCATCATCCACGTGCTGTCGGTCAACCCTGAGATCGATCCGGACATCGCCGCCATGATCGGCGCCTCCGCCGCCCTGTGCGTCTCCGGTGTGCCTTTCAGCGGCCCTGTCGGCGCCGCCCGCGTCGGTTACGCCAATGGCCAGTACATCCTCAACCCGACCACCACCGAACTGAAAACCTCGCAGATGGACCTGGTCGTGGCCGGCACCGAAACGGCCGTGCTGATGGTCGAATCGGAAGCCCAGCAACTGTCGGAAGAAATCATGCTCGGCGCCGTCGTGTTCGGTCACGAACAGATGAAAGTCGTCATCGACGCCATCCATGAACTGGTGCGCGACGGTGGCAAGGAAGAAGTCCAGTGGGCGCCGCCGGCGAAAAACGAGGCGCTGATCGCCCGCGTGGCGCATTTCGCCGACGCCAAGATCAACGATGCTTACCAGACCAAGGACAAGCAGGCCCGTACCGCCAAGCTCAAGGCCGCGTTCTCGGAAGTGGTCGCCGATCTGAACGCCGAAGCGGCCACGCCGGTGGACGCGTCGGAAGTCGGTAACATCCTGTTCGACATCGAAGCCAAAGTGGTGCGTTCGCAGATTCTCAATGGCGAGCCGCGCATCGACGGCCGCGACACCCGCACCGTGCGCCCGATCTCGATCCGCACCAGCATCCTGCCGCGCACCCACGGTTCGGCCCTGTTCACGCGCGGCGAAACCCAGGCGCTGGTGGTGGCCACCCTGGGCACCGCCCGCGACAGCCAGAAGATCGACGCGCTGATGGGCGAGTACACCGATTCGTTCATGATGCACTACAACATGCCTCCGTTCGCCACCGGCGAAACGGGCCGTGTCGGCACCCCGAAACGCCGCGAAATCGGCCATGGCCGCCTGGCCAAGCGCGCGCTGATCGCCGCGCTGCCTGACGCCGCCGACTTCAGCTACTCGGTGCGCCTGGTGTCCGAAATTACCGAATCGAACGGTTCCTCGTCGATGGCTTCCGTCTGCGGCGGCTGCCTGGCGTTGATGGATGCCGGTGTGCCAATGAAAGCGCACGTCGCTGGTATCGCCATGGGCCTGATCAAGGAAGGCGGCAAGTTCGCCGTGCTGTCCGACATCCTGGGCGACGAAGATCACCTGGGCGATATGGACTTCAAGGTCGCCGGCACCGCCAACGGCATCACGGCGCTGCAGATGGACATCAAGATCATGGGCATCACCAAGGAGATCATGAAGGTCGCCCTGGCACAAGCGAAGGAAGGCCGCGAGCACATCCTGGGCGAAATGCAGAAGGCCATGCCGCACGTGAAAACCGAACTGTCGGACTTCGCGCCACGCCTGATCACCATCAAGATCAACCCGGAAAAAATCCGTGACGTCATCGGCAAGGGCGGCGCCGTCATCCGCGCGCTGACCGAAGAAACGGGCACGCAGATCGACATCAGCGACGAAGGCGTGGTCACCATCGCTTCCGTCGATGCTGCCGCCGGCCAGGAAGCCAAGCGCCGTATCGAAGAACTGACCGCCTCGGTCGAAGTGGGCAAGACCTACGACGGCGTGGTCCTGAAACTGCTCGACTTCGGCGCCATCGTCCAGGTCATGCCGGGCAAGGACGGCCTGCTGCACATCTCGCAGATCGCCAACGAGCGTGTGAACGCCGTTGCCGACTACCTGAAAGAAGGCCAGCACGTGCGCGTCAAGGTGCTCGAGACCGATGACCGCGGCCGCTTGAAGCTGTCGATGAAAGCTGCCGAAGGCAACGAAGCGCCAGCCGCACCGGCCGCTTAAGTCGTCGCTGCTGTGTTCTGTCAAACCGCCGGTGCGTGAGTGCCGGCGGTTTTTTTTCGTCGGCAGGCGCGCGCTGCACGGGGGGGGCGCCACCGTTGCGTGGCAGATCGGCTGCAAGGTCGCCGCACGGCTGGGGAAATGTGAACGACTGCTGGATGATTTATTGGTTCGAGGCAATAATAGAGCCATGATCTTCGCCTCGTTCCGTCCAATGTCCGTGTTGCTCGCCGCTGCCTGTGGCGCCGCCTGGCCGCTTGCGCGCGCGGTCGATTTGAACGGGCTGGTCGATCTGCGCGCCAGCACCGTCAGCAGCGAGCGCAGCTGGTCCCACGGGGGCTTTGGCAAGCTGGGCGAGGATGGCGGTAGCGGGGTCGTGCTGGGGCAGGCAATCCTGGCCTTGCAAGGCGATGTCAGCCACAGCCTGGCCGCCACGGTGGTGTTCAATGCCGACAGCCAGCGTCGCCATCGCCTGGATCTGCAAGAGGCCACGCTGGCCTGGACGCCAGTGCCGACGGCCGCGTGGAAGTGGACGGCGCGGGTGGGCGCCTTCTTCCCCGAGATCAACCAGGAAATCGATTACGACCGCCACGAGTGGACGCCGACCCGCACCATTTCCGCATCGGCCATCAACAGCTGGATCGGCGAAGAGTTGCGCATCAAGGGCGCCGAACTGGGCCTGCGCCACCTCGGCCGCCTGGGCGGATCGCCGCACGATGTCGGGCTCACCGTCGCGCTGTTCGGCGGCAACGATCCGGCCGGCACCCTGCTGGCCTGGCGCGGCTGGGGCGTGGGCGATCGCATCAGCGGCCTGAGCGAAACGATCGTGCTGCCCGATTTGCCGGTCTACCGGGCCGGCGGCGCCATCGACAGGCAGACCCGGGCAACCCACTTCTTTCGCGAAATCGACGGCCGCGCGGGCTTTTATGGCAAGCTCGATTACAGCTGGGCCAGCACCCTGGCAGTGAGCGCCATGCATTATGACAATCGTGGCGATCCCCTGATCGTCAAGGCGGGGCAGTACAGCTGGCGTACCCGCTTCGATCACCTGGGCGTCCGGCTCGCCTTGCCGGCGCAATGGGAGCTGTTGGCGCAATGGATGAGCGGCAATACCGTGATGGGCCCGCATGCCGTCGACGTCGACTACCGCGCCGCCTATGTGCTGCTGGCCCATCGGCTGGGGGCCGGCAGGCTGGCGCTGCGCTACGACCGCTTTCGCACCAGCGCAGACGATATCCTGCCATCGGATCCGAATGACGAGCACGGCAACGCCCTCGCGCTGGCCTACAGCCATCCCCTGGGCGCCAGGCTGTCGCTGGTGGGCGAACTATTGTCGGTGCACAGTTGGCGTGGCGCCCGTCGTCAGCTCAGCCTGGCCGCCGGGCAGCGCAGCAGCAGTGCGACCGTCGCGCTGCGTTACCAGTTTTAACACGAAGGGCCCTGCGCGGCCAGTTGCCGCGCCAGCCGTACACCGAGCGCGAGCAGGGTGAGGGTGGGCGGCAAGCCCCACGGTCCCGGGATCACCGAGGCATCGCACACATACAGATTGTGCGCGCCCGCCCGCAGCGCGCTGTCGACGCCATCGCCGATGCGCACGCTGCCGCCCGGGTGCGCGGCGAAATGGTGGCTTTCGAAGATCTGCGTTGCGCCCGCGTGGCGCAGCACGGCGCGCGCCATCTCGACGCCACGCGCCAGTTTTGCGCGGTCGTTCGCGTGCAGACGCTTCGACACCCAGCGCGGGCCGATGGCGCCGCCCACCTGGTCGCCGATCTTGACCATCACCGACAGGGTGCGCGCGTGGGCGAACAGGCGGTCGACGCGGCCGGCCTGCAAGGTAAAACCCTGGTACATCGGCGCCGGCAGGGCCAGGTCGGCCAGCGAAATACCATCGTCGTCGAAGCGCACGCCGGCCGCCATCGGCACTTCGGCGCCGGCCACTTCATCCGCGTTCAGTGCGAGATCGTCGACCGTGCCCATGACAGCCACCACCGGGTCGCTGAAAAAGCCGCTGCGGGCCGCCCGCAGTCCCGACGCATGGAGCAGGCGCGGGCTGCCGATGCCGCCGCCGGCCAGCACCACCACGCCGGCATGGGCAAGGTGGCTGCGGCCGCCGCGCGTGAAGGCGACGCCGGTGGTGCGGCCGCGCTCGATCAGCACCCGCTGCACGGTGGCCTTGTCGCGCAACTCGGCGCCGGCCGCGATGGCCTGCTCGATAAAATCGCGTGCGGTCCACTTGGCGCCGAACGGGCAGCCGTAGACGCAGCGCCAGCAGCCGGCGCGGCACAGCGCGGGGCGGATCATCTTGTCGCTCTTGTGCCAGTCGAAGCCGGCGGCGCGGGCGCCGTCCATGATGCGGCGCGCCATCGGCCCGACCAGGGCATCGGGCAGGGGAGCGATCGGCAGTTCGGCGCGCAGGCACGCCAGGGCGTCGCTCAGGTCGATGCCATGGGCGGCGAACAGGGCGGCGGGCGGCGCGGCGGCGGTGGCGAAGTTGACGGCCGAACTGCCGCCCACGGTCACGCCCTGCACCAGCAGCGAAGCGTCGCGGTCAATGTACAGGCCGCGCCCGGGGATGGCGGCGATGGCGGCCATCTGCGCCAGGGTGCCCGCCAGCGGCGCCGCGCTGCCCTGTTCGAGCACCAGCACGCGCCAGCCGTGGCGCGCCAGTTCGCGCGCCACGGTGGCGCCGCCGGGGCCACTGCCGACGATGATGGCGTCATGGGTAGGAGGCGTCATGGCGGCAGTGTAGCAGGGATGCGCGCTGGCGCCTTCGATGCCGCGCCCATGAAAAAAGCCGGCCACGGGGCCGGCTTCGCAGGGGCGCGACGGTATTACTTGTCGCTGACCGTGAAGTCGCCGAACGCCTTCAACTGCTCGCCCACCTGCGCCTTGTCGCCGACGACGACAATCGACTGGTTCTCCGGCGCGAAGTATTTTTTGCCGATGCCGCGCACCTGCTCGGGCGTGACCTTCTGGATCAGCGGTACGTACTGGCCGAGGAACTCGGCCGGCAGGCCGATCAGCCAGTTGGTGGCCAGGGTGCTGGCGACGGCGCGCTGCATCTGGTTGCTCAGCAGGTAGCCGCCGGCGACGTAGCGCTTGTTCATCGCCATTTCCGCCTCCGGCACCAGTTCGGTGCCCAGCCGCTTGTACTCGTTGAAGAACTCCGTGAGCGCCGCGCCCGAGACGGCGTTGCGCACGTCGGCGCCGCCGATGATGCTGCCACCCTCGCGGTTGACACGGGCGCCCGCCGAGGCGCCGTAGGTGTAGCCCTTTTCCTCGCGCAGGTTGAGGTTGACACGGCTGCTGAAGCCGCCACCGACGATGGTGCTGGCCAGGCGCATTGGCACGAAGTCGGCGGTGCTGGCGGCGATCCCCGGGCTGCCCAGGCGGATCGTCGACTGCACGCTGCCGCCCCGTTCGAGCAGGATGCGCTGGGGCTTGGCGCTGGCGGGTGCCGCCGGCGTGGCTGGCAGCGGCGCGCCCTCGGATTTCCAGTCGCCGAAGGCCCGCTGCGCCAGCGCCATGGCGTCAGCCTGCTTGATGCGGCCGGTGATCACCAGCAGCGTCTGATCGGGACGGAAGCGGCGCGCATGTTCGGCGCGCAGCATGGTGTCGGTCGAGCTGCTGATCGATTCGACGGTCGGCTGCACGCGGCCATACGGATGGTCGCCGTAGACGGCCTTGGCGATGGCGCGCTCGGCGCGGAAGCCCGGCGTCGCTTCCTGTACCTTCAGCGATTGCAGGGCGTTGGCCTTGGCCAGTGCCACTTCCTTTTCGGGGAAGGCGGGCAGGCGTGTCACTTCGGCCAGCAGGCCCATCATGTCAGCGGCGCGCGAGGTGACCGCGTTGGCCAGCACCAGCATGCCGTCGACGTTGGTGGTGGCGGCCACCGAGCCGCCCATGCCCTGGGCCGCTTCGGCGATCGCGCGCGAATCGCGCCGGGTGCTGCCTTCGTTGAGCAGGCCCGCCATCAGGTTGGCAAAGCCGGGGTGGTCCTTGTCATCGGCGCTGTAACCGGCGCCGCGCACGGCCAGCACGTAGTCCACGCGGGGCACGCCGTCGCGTTCGACGACCCACACCTGCAGGCCGTTGGCCAGGGTTTTTTTGGCGATTTTCGGCGCCGGGATCGGCTTGTCCTTGCCGTAGGCCGGCATGGCGGCGGGCAGCTTGACGTCGGCCGCCTGGGCCGATGGCGCAAACGCGGTGGCAATGGCCAGGGTGATCAATAATGTTTTCATCGCGCTCTCCTTATTTCTTTTCGATGGCTGGGGCTGCGGACGGCGCGGCGGCCACTTTCGGCACCGGCTTGCGGTCGATGACGGTGCGGTTCGCCGCCGTCAGGTAGGTGGCGGCGGCGCGCTGCACGTCGCTCGAGCTGACTGCCTCGATCCAGCCGGGAATCTGGTTGACCACCTTGGCGTCGCCCCACAGGGTCTGCAGCTTGGCCAGGGTGTCGGCGCGGTTGATGAAGCTCTCGAGCTTGTTGTTCCAGTCCGCCAGCATGCGCGTCTTGGTGCGCTGCAGGGTGGCCGCGTCGATGCCGTTCTTGACGACCTTGGCGATTTCTTCGTCCATCGCCGCCAGCAGGGCGTCGGCGCTGCTGGTGGGCTTGTAGACGGCGAACACGGTGAACAGGGTGGGGCCATCGAATTCCCACGGGCCCGTCAGGCCGTACAGGTTGTCGAGGTTGAGGGCCAGTTCGCGGCCCTTGACCAGGCCCTGGTAGAACATCGAGGCGTCGCCGCCGGCCAGCACTTCACCCAGCACCGCCATGGCGGCCTGGTCGCGGCTGCCGCGCGCCGGCATTTTCCACGCCGCGGCAAGCGCCGGCGCCTGCGCCAGGGCATCGCTCTGCTCGATGCGCTTTTCCTTGGTGTTGAGGCCTTCGGTGAAATCGCTGCCGGGGGGCACCGGGCGCTTCGGGATGCCGGCGAAATATTTTTTGGCCAGTGCAAAACCCTGCGCCGGCGTGACGTCGCCGGCAATGGCCAGCACGGCGTTGTTGGGTCCATAGTAGTCGCGGTGGAAGGCGCGCACATCGTCCAGGCTGGCCCCCTCGAGGTCTTCGAAGCTGCCGTAGCCGTCGTGGTTGTTTTCCCACTTCTGGAACGCCTGCTGGCTGATGTCGATCCACATGAAGCCGCCGTAGGGCTGGTTTTTCACGTTGACGCGGATTTCTTCCTTGACCACGTCCTGCTGGTTCTTCAGCGAGGCGGGGCTGAAGTCGAGTGTTTTCATGCGGTCCGCTTCGAGCCACATGATCGAGTCGAGTGCCGACACGGGCGCCGTTTCGATGTAATTGGTGAAGTCCGGTCGGGTCGAGCCGTTGTTGCGCCCGCCGCCGCCCGTGATGGCCTTGTCGAACACGCCTTTCGGTGCGTTCGGCGTGCCCTGGAACATCAAGTGTTCAAACAGGTGGGCAAAGCCGGTGCGGTTTTTCGGCTCGAGCCGCATGCCCACGTGGTAGACCACGGAGACGCCGACGGTGGGCGAGCTGTGGTCTTCCGAGACGATCACGGTCAGGCCGTTGTCGAGCTTCTGCGTGGACACGGGCAGGGTCCACTGGTCGGGGGTGGCGGCGTAGGCCGACAGCGACAGGGACAGTGCCCCGAGCAGGGCGGGGATGGTGCGTTTGCGCATAATTAACATGATGACTGACCTCGTGACTGAGCTCGATTGATGTGTACCCATGGTCCGGCGCCGCCCTTGATGGCGGTCGGTGCCGCGTGGATGGCTGGCGGCGTCGGAGACACCCTCGCGCCAGCGCGGTTGCGCATTATCTTAGCGAAAAAATACGTCGCTGCGGTAATAGATTGATATGCATGTCTCTCCGCGCGCATACTTGATGCGCGCCGCATGGGCGCGGGCGGATCCTGGGGTGCGCGCCACTTTGGACGCGCCTGCGCCGCGCTGGTGCCCACCGCCGCTGGCAAGCGCCGGCGGCGCGCCACGGCGGTGCGAAACACGCGCCGTTCGCCGCTTTAAATATGGCACGAAATATGCACGCCTCAGCCCCATAACGAAGGAGACATCATGGCCGCCCAGCTCAGCATCGATTCCGTCCCCGTTCTTGCCAAGCCGGAGGCCGCCGCGCGGTGCGCGAGCGCCAGCACGGTGGCGGACCCGCCCGGCGTGGCCGGCGCCGGCGCTGAACTTTCGAGCGATGTGTTCGGCGCCCTCATCAACCTGTCCGGGCGCCGCCGTTTCACGTCGCAGCGGGTGGTGCTGTACGCGGTGCTGGCCTCGCTGGGCCATGAAGGCGCCGAGGCGACCGCACGCGCCACGCTGGCGCAACTGCGCGAGGCGCATACCACTTTGATGGAAGGCAAGGGCAGCCTGCCGGGGGTGTTCAGCGGCCAGTTGCACGACGCCTACTTCGGCACCTTGCAGGGCGACCGGAATATCCGCGCCTTCATCAGCCTGGCTGAACGCACCCTCGACGCCATCGCTGGCAGCGGCCTGGGGGCGCCCGTGCTGCTCGATCAACTGGTGCACAGTGCGACACCGCTGCTAAGCGTGCTCAACGGCCTGACCCTGGTCTACGAAGAGCAGGCCAAGCGCCACGCCCAGCTGCGCCGTCGCCAGTTGCACGAGGTGACGGCGCGCCTGGGCATCATCAGTCACCAGGCCCGCCAGTTGGCTTTCAATGCCCAGGTGGCGGCGGCGCGCGCGGGTGAGCAGGGGCGCGACTTCGGCGCCGTTGCCGCCAGCATGACAGAGGTGACGGCGGCGCTGGCCATCCTCGTGCAGGAGGCGTCGGGACGCTCGCTCTGAGCCCCGGGCGGCCAGCGCATGCGCCAATGCAGGCGGGCCGGCACCCGCTTTTGTGTCGTTGAGCAGGCGTTTTATGCAGTCCATCGCAATCCGGTGGAAATACCGGCATGCGGGAGCTACAGTTCCCTCATACCAACTCCACGCCGAAGGATCTGCGCCATGCATCTCGCCAAACATAGGGACACCGTGCTGCTCGCCGCCCTGGCCCTCGTTGCCGCCAGCGGCATCGCCACCGCCGCCGTGGCTGCGCGCCAGGCGCCCGTGAGCGCCAGCGCGGCAGTCATTGCCGCCCCCGTCAGCGGCCCGGTGCAGGTCGTCACCATCGTCGGCAAACGCCAGCGCCGCCTGTGAAGGCCGGCGCCTTGGCGCAACGCGGCAACGCCACACCAGACAATCGACAACAACAAGATCGGAAACAGCCCATGCAGCATTTGATTACCGTCGCCATGGCCCTGTGCCTGGTCGCCGGCGGCGCCCTCGGCGCCGACGAGCGCACGTCCGCCGACGCCAAGGCCGGCAACGAGGGCAGCATCAGCGAAGCGCGTCCCGTCGATGCACGGGTGGTACGCATCAAGCTCGACGGCATCATCGACCTCAAGGTGCGCCAGGGCGCCGTGGCCGAACTGGTGCTCATTGGCGAGCGCAAATTGGTCGTCAAGACCAGCACCGTGCAAAACGGCGACACCCTCGTCATCGACACCGAGAACCATCGCGTCAAGTTCGGTGGCCGCAAGCTGCTGCGGGCCGAGCTGACCCTGCCGCGCTTGCGCGAATTGCGCTCCGACAGTGTCGGTTCGACCGAAGTGTTCGGCTTTAGCGGCGACGAAATCGATCTCGTGCTCGATGGCGCCGGCGCCTTGAAAATGGTCGCAGACTACAAGGCCGTCAACGCTTCGCTGGGCGGCATCGGCAGCATGAACATCCAGAGCGGCAACAGTGAGCGCATCGACCTGAACCTGCACGGGGCCGGCATCATGACCTTGATCGGCCGCACCCGGTTGCTGAAGGCCTCGCTGGGCGGCCTGGGCAGATTGGACGCCGAGAAATTCCAGGCCGACACGGTCGAACTCGACATGAGTGGCCTGGGCAATGCGAGCGTGATGGCGCGTCAGAATGCGGTGCTCAACTTGTCAGGCATGGGCTCGGTGACGGTCTACGGCAAGCCGCAGCACCGCTCGGTCAGCATCGATGGGCTGGGCAAGGTCAGCTGGAAGTAAGGCAGGGGCAGTTTCGGCAAGAACAACAAAATGACGACGAAAAAAGCGCATCGAGGGACATGAAAAAACACTTATTGGCCGTCGCCCTGGCGTGCGGCCTGGGTCTGGGAATGCCAGCCCCGGCACTGGCCGGCTTTGCCGAGGGCGCCAGCGCTTACAACGGGGGCCGTTACGATGTCGCCCTGCGCGAAATTACCCCGCTGGCCCGGGCCGGCAACGCCGACGCCCAGCATTTGCTGGGCTTGATGTATTACATGGGACGGGGCGTCAAGCGCGACTACAAGCTGGCGCTGGAATGGCACCGCAAGGCCGCCCTGCAAGGCAAGGCCGATGCCCAGTACGTGGTGGGCGCCATGTACTACACGGGCAACGCCGTGCCCCAGGATCAGAAAGTGGCCGTGCAATGGTTTCGACGTGCCGCCGAGCAAGGTCACGCCGACGCCCAGTATGCGCTGGGCTTGATGGTCCGCTACCAGGTTGCCGGCATGCCGCAGGACATGGTCATCGCCTACATGTTGTGGAACCTGGCCTCGGCCGGTGGCAACAACAATGCCACGGCGCAGCGCGCCGCCGTGGCACGCCTGATGAGCCAGGAGCAGATCGAGGAGGCGCAGGCGCTGTCGCGCAACTGGAAGCCGGGCACCGCCTTGCCGGCAAACTCGCGCAGCGGCGTCGTGCCGGGCAATTGAGGGGCACGCGCGGGCGGTGCCCGGCCGTTTTATTGTTCCATGCCCACGACCGCCTGGCTGGCTTGTTCCATGCCCGTCACCGCTGCGCTCGTGCCGCCGAACCAGCTCAGTGGCAGGGCGTTGCCCATGGCTTGGTAACCGGCGTTGTTGGGATGCAGGTGGTCGGCGCTGTCGTAGCTGGGATTGAGGCGGCGCGGGTTGGCCGGGTCGCGCAGCAGTTGGTCGAAGTCGACCACACCGTCGAACTCGGCGCTGGCGCGGATCCAGTTGTTGGCCGCCTGGCGCACCAGCTCCTTGGCCGCCGTGTAGTAGCTGGCGCCTTCGAAGGGCGGCAGGGTGCCGGCGAACACGGCGATGCCGCGCGCATGGGCGCGGGCGATCAGCTGGCGGTAGCCGGCGATGAGCTCGTCGGCGCTGACGGGCGACGAGGTGGTGCTGTTGAGGATGTCGTTGGTGCCGCTCAGGACGAACAGGAAGCGCGCGCCGGCGGTGGCCAGCACATCGCGGTCGAACCGCTCGAGCGCGCTGCGGCCGCCCAGCGAGCCCGTCTGCAGATTGCTCAGCAGGTTGTTGCCTGCAATGCCGCGGTTGACCACGCCCAGCCGGCTGTTGCTGCCGCCCGCGCTTTGCAGGCGCCGCGCCAGCCAGTCGGGCCAGCGGTAGTTGTAGTTGCCCCAGCTGCGCAAGCCGTCGGTGATGGAGTCACCCAGTGCGATGAAGGCGCCGCCGTTGCTGACATCGACCTCGGTGAGGAAGGGCCATTGCTCGGTGGTGCTCTGGGTGGGGAAGCTGGTGGCATTGACAAAATTGCCCGGCGCCGAGATATAGCTGATTTGCGTCGCCGCCGCGTGCAAGGTGCTCACGCGCGCCGCACCCGGCAGATAGAGGCTCACGGCCAGGTCGGCCAGCGCCGGCACCGTCAGTGCGACGGGGTCTGACAGGGCCGCCGCGCCCGGCGCCAGCGCCACGCTGGTGGCGCCGCTGAAGGTGAGCGTGCGGTCGCTGCCGGCGGCGATGGCGGCGGCGCTGCCCGCGCGCAGGGCGATGTGGGCGCTGCCGACGCGCAGGATGGTGCTGCCCATTTCGTTGGACAGGCGGATGCGCACGCGGCTGCCGCCCACGCTGGTATGGACGATCAGGCGCAAGGTCTGGCTGTTCAGTACCGCGGTTGCACTGTCGAGCGGCGGGCCGGCCGGGCCGGCGCCCCAGGTGCCGGCCCACTGCTCGGTGCGCCAGTCGGGGATGGTCTGGGCTGTGGCGGGCGCCATCTGCAGGCAACCCAGCAGAAAAAGCAGCACGAGAAACAGCCGGGGCAGCGCGGCGAACGCCGGCAGGGCGGGGCGGCGCGCGCGCAATAGCCGGCGCGGCGTGAAAATAGACGACATCATTGCGGTCTCCCATGTGCTGGCGAACCCAGCGTTGACGTATGCACCATGCATACGCCGTGACAGCTTCAATGTACGGCCAGCGTTCGCCGTCGGCTAGACGGCACCGCACAATGTGTTGAGCCAGATCTAACGCAGGACCGAAGGACGGCAGGGGTTGCTTGCTGTAGGGCAGTACGGCAGGTGGTGCGCCTGCGTCCGGCGCAGACAAAAATCGCCCGCTCTCCCGCCTGGCGCCGCCGGATGCCGCCTGATGCCGCCTTACGCCGCCGCGGCGGCCCGACGGCGGCCCGACGGCGGCCCGATGGCGGTCGACTGGCACCGCGCCAACGTTTCATTTATTCAAAAGCAACCCACAAGGTTTGACCAGTTTCCTCGGCGGCGGTTAAAATAGCGGGTTATACCAAAACTGGACCCACCCCATGCGTCGCAAACTCGTTGTCGGTAACTGGAAAATGAATGGCAGCCTGGCCGCCAACGCCGCCTTGCTCGACGCCCTCAAGGCGGGGCTGGGCCAGCACGCCGCTGACAGCGCCGTGTGCGCGCCGGCGCCTTACCTGGCCCAGTGCCAGGCGGCGCTGGGCGGCACCCCGCTGGCGTGGGGCGCGCAGGACGTCTCGGCCCATGCCAGCGGCGCCTTCACGGGCGAAGTCGGCGCGGCCATGCTGGCCGACTTCGGCTGCAGCTACGTCATCGTCGGCCACTCGGAGCGGCGCGCCATGCACGCCGAATCGAGCGAACTGGTGGCGAAAAAAACCGTCGCGGCGCTGGCGGCAGGCCTGACGCCGATCGTTTGCGTGGGGGAAACCCTGGCCGAGCGGGACGCCGGGCAGACCTTTGCCGTGGTTGGCGAACAACTGGGCACCGTGCTCGGCCTGCTCAGCGACGCCGACGCGGCGCGCCTGGTGCTGGCCTATGAGCCCGTGTGGGCGATCGGCACGGGCCAGACCGCCACTCCCGCCATGGCGCAGGAGGTGCACGCGCAACTGCGGGCCCAACTGGAACAGAAGAGCGCCGGCAAGGTGCAGATTTTGTACGGTGGCAGCATGAAGCCGGACAATGCCCGCGAATTGATGGCGCAGGCCGACATCGACGGCGGCCTGATCGGTGGAGCCGCATTGAAGGCAGTCGATTTCCTGGCCATCATTGCCGCCGCCGGCTAAGAAATGAACGGCGCCGCTTCCATGGCGTCCGAACCAAATTTAAAACTCGCAGTCAAACTAGAAATGGAAACGCCATGAACACCTTGTTCAATCTTATCGTCGTCGTACAGGTTCTGTCGGCCCTGATCATCATCGGCCTGGTGCTGATGCAGCACGGCAAGGGTGCCGACATGGGCGCCGCCTTCGGTTCCGGCGCGTCGGGCAGCCTGTTCGGCGCCACAGGCTCGTCGAACTTCATGTCCAAGTCGACCGGCGTGGCGGCGGCCGTGTTTTTTGCGTCGACCCTGGCGTTGGCGTATTTCGGCACGCAGCGCGGTCCCATCGCCGGCGCCGGCGTCATGGAGCGGGTTGCCCCGGCCAAGCCGGTCACGGGTAGCGGGGCAATTCCTGCCACCACCACGGCGGCGCCAGCACCAGTCGCACCCGTCACCGGTTCGGCTGCCGTGCCCGCCACCGCGCCAGTGGCGCCGGCGGTCGTGCCAGCGGCCCCAGGTGGCGCCGTGCCGAAGTAATCATTATTGCGCGTCATGCTTGAAGGCCGTGTTTGCGCGGCATTGCAGTAAGGCCGCCCGCGGGGCGGCTGGCGGGGCGGACGGCCTGCAAGTGAGGCGCTGCGCCGGAAGTGCAGCAGTTCGGTAGTTTTGCAGCTTTGTAGTTTTGTAGGTTTGTAGTTTTGTCGTGCGGTGGTATCGGTGGCATGCCTGGCCTTTGCGGCGCCAGGCTGGTGTGAGCGCGTCAAGGGCGGTTCAGGGCGCTGCACCAGGGTGACTGTATTGACGAAAAAAGATATTATGCTTAGCAATTAGGCAGCCTGTCGTCAATCAGGCACGGTGCCCCAATAAGTTTTAAATATAAGCTGTTATTTCCCTGCGCTAGCGCAAGTTTGCCATTGAAAAATAGTGGTAACGCGGGTTAGAATAGCTGTCTCAACGCCGACGTGGTGAAATTGGTAGACACGCTATCTTGAGGGGGTAGTGGGAGAAATCCCTTGCGAGTTCGAGTCTCGCCGTCGGCACCAAGAAATACTAGAAGCCAGCAAGGGCTGTGCGCCTGAGCTGGCTTTTTTACGATGGTCAGTCGCTTTATCCTGCTTGCATTATGATCAGGGTCGGGCGACAGGGCACTGCAAGCGCGCAGTGGTTCATTAACCGATCAATCAACAAGGGCTCATCCACGTGAACCTCGAATCATATTTCCCCGTTCTTTTGTTTATCCTGGTCGGCATCGGCGTTGGTGTCGTGCCGCAGGTGCTGGGCAAGCTGCTCAGCAAGAGCGCGCCGGATGCCGCCAAGCTCTCGCCGTACGAATGCGGCTTCGAAGCGTTCGAGGACGCCCGCATGAAGTTCGACGTGCGCTACTACCTCGTTGCAATCCTGTTTATTTTGTTTGATCTGGAAACGGCGTTTTTCTTCCCGTGGGGCGTGTCGATGCGCGAACTGGGCTGGTCCGGTTTTGTGACGATGATGGTGTTCATCGCTGAATTCGTCGTCGGATTTTGGTACATCTGGAAGAAAGGTGCCCTTGATTGGGAATAAGCCATGGCTATTGAAGGCGTATTAAACGAAGGTTTCATTACCACCACAGCTGACAAGCTGATCAACTGGGCCCGCACCGGATCGATGTTTCCGATGACGTTTGGCCTGGCTTGCTGTGCGGTCGAGATGATGCACACGGGCGCGGCGCGCTACGACATGGACCGTTTCGGCGTCGTCTTCCGTCCCTCGCCCCGCCAGTCCGACGTCATGATCGTCGCCGGCACCCTGTGCAACAAGATGGCCCCGGCCCTGCGCAAGGTCTACGACCAGATGCCCGAGCCACGCTGGGTCATCTCGATGGGCTCGTGTGCCAACGGCGGCGGCTACTATCACTATTCGTACTCGGTGGTGCGCGGTTGCGACCGCATCGTGCCGGTCGATGTCTACGTGCCGGGCTGCCCGCCGACGGCCGAGGCCCTGCTCTACGGTATCTTGCAGTTGCAGAACAAGATCAAGCGCACCAACACCATCGCACGCTAAGAGGCGACTACCATGACAACCAAACTCGACCACCTGCAAGCGGCGCTGCGCGCGGCACTCGGTGACAACGCCGTCGTCACTGCCGCCCTGGGCGAAGTGACGGTCGTGCTCAAAGCGGCCGACTACCTGGCGGCCATGCTGACGCTGCGCGACGATCCGACCCTGCAGTTCGAGCAACTGCTCGACCTGTGCGGCGTCGATTACTCCACCTACGGCGAAGGCGCGTGGGATGGCTTGCGTTTCGCCGCCGTCTCGCACCTGCTGTCGATCGAACACAACTGGCGCGTGCGCGTGCGCGTGTTTGCCGAAGACGAAGACCTGCCCGTGCTGGCCTCGGTGGCCGGCATCTGGCGTTCGGCCAACTGGTACGAGCGCGAAGCGTTCGACCTGTACGGCATCCTGTTCGAAGGCCACAACGACCTGCGCCGGATTCTCACCGACTACGGTTTCATCGGCCACCCGTTCCGCAAGGACTTCCCCGTCACGGGCTATGTCGAAATGCGCTACGACCCCGAGCAGAAGCGTGTGATCTATCAACCCGTGACGATCGAGCCGCGTGAAATCATCCCGCGCGTGATCCGCGAAGAAACCTACGGTCTCAAATAATGGCTGAACTTAAGAATTACACCCTCAACTTCGGTCCCCAGCACCCTGCGGCCCACGGCGTGCTGCGCCTGGTCCTCGAGCTCGACGGCGAAGTGATCCAGCGCGCCGATCCGCACATCGGCCTGCTGCATCGCGCCACCGAAAAGCTGGCCGAAACCCGCACCTACCTGCAGTCGGTGCCGTACATGGACCGTCTCGACTATGTGTCGATGATGGCCAACGAGCACGCCTACGTGCTGGCGATCGAAAAGCTGCTGGGCATCGAAGCGCCCGTGCGCGCCCAGTACATCCGCGTAATGTTCGACGAGATCACGCGCCTGCTCAACCACCTGATGTGGCTGGGCGCGCACGCGCTCGACGTGGGCGCCATGGGCCCTTTCCTGTACGCGTTCCGCGACCGCGAAGACCTGTTCGACGTCTATGAAGCGGTGTCGGGCGCGCGCATGCACGCGGCCTACTACCGCCCGGGCGGGGTGTACCGCGATCTGCCGGACGCCATGCCCAAGCACAAGGCCTCGATCATCCGCAGTGCCAAGGCCATCGACGCGCTCAACGAAGCGCGCCAGGGCTCGCTGCTGGACTTCATCGACGACTTCTCCAAGCGTTTTGTCACCTACGTCGACGAATACGAAACCCTGCTCACCGACAACCGTATCTGGAAACAGCGTACCGTCGGCGTCGGCGTGGTCTCGCCCGAAGCGGCCAAGGCGATGGGCTTTACGGGCGCCATGCTGCGCGGCTCCGGCGTCGAGTGGGATCTGCGCAAGAAGCAGCCCTACGCCGTCTACGACAAGATGGAATTCGACGTGCCGGTCGGCACCAACGGCGACTGCTATGACCGTTACCTGGTGCGCGTGGAAGAAATGCGCCAGTCGAACCGCATCATCAAGCAGGCGTCCGCCTGGCTGCGCGCCAACCCGGGCCCGGTGATGATCGACAACCACAAGATCGCGCCGCCAAACCGGGTCGACATGAAGACCAACATGGAGTCGCTGATCCACCACTTCAAGCTGTTCACCGAAGGCATGCACGTGCCCGCCGGCGAAGCCTACGCGGCGGTGGAACATCCGAAGGGCGAGTTCGGCATCTACATCGTCTCCGACGGCGCCAACAAGCCCTACCGTTTGAAGATCCGCGCCCCCGACTACGCCCACCTGCAAAGTCTCGACGAGATGGCGCGCGGTCACATGATCGCCGACGCCGTCACCATCATCGGCACCCAGGATATCGTCTTCGGCAGTATCGACCGCTAAATAGTATTGACCAAGCAGGCACACACAATGTTGTTAACTGAGCATTCAATCAAGAAAATCGATCGCGAGGTCGCCAAGTACCCGCCGGACCACAAGGAATCGGCAGTGATGGCGGCATTGGCCATCGCCCAGGACCAGCACGGCTGGCTGCCACCGGAACTGATGGCGGAAATCGCCGACTACCTGGGCATGCCCGCCATCGCCGTGCAGGAAGTGGCCACGTTTTACAATATGTACAACGTCAAGCCCGTCGGCAAGCACAAGATTTCCGTGTGCACCAACTTGCCGTGCGCCCTGTCGGGCGGCGAATCGGCCGGCCAGTACCTGCAAAAGAAGCTCGGTATCGGCTACCGCGACACCACCGCTGACGGCCTGTTCACCCTGGTCGAAGGCGAGTGCATGGGCGCGTGCGGCGACGCACCGGTCATGCTGGTCAACAACAAGCGCATGTGCAGCTGGATGTCGCACGAAAAAATCGACGCGCTGCTCGAGGAACTGAAGAAATGACCTCCCTCCATAATCGTCACATCAAACCGCTGATTCTCGCTGGCCTCGATGGCAAGAACTGGCACTTGCAGGATTACGTCGCGCGCGGTGGCTACACGGCCCTGCGCCGCATCCTCGAAGAAAAAATCACGCCGGAACAGGTCATCGCCGAACTGAAAACCTCGTCCCTGCGAGGGCGCGGCGGCGCCGGTTTTCCTACCGGCCTGAAGTGGAGCTTCATGCCGCGCCAGTACCCGGGCCAGAAATACCTCGTCTGCAACACCGACGAAGGCGAGCCTGGGACCTTCAAGGACCGCGACATCATCCGTTACAACCCCCATGCACTGATCGAAGGCATGGCCATCGGCGCTTATGCGATGGGCATCACGGTGGGCTACAACTACATTCACGGTGAGATTTTCGCCGAGTACGACCGTTTCGAAGAAGCACTGGAAGAAGCGCGCGCCGCCGGCATGCTGGGCGACCGCATCATGGGCAGCGAGTTCACGTTCCAGTTGCACGCTTTCCACGGTTACGGCGCCTACATCTGCGGCGAAGAAACCGCGCTGCTCGAGTCGCTCGAAGGCAAGAAGGGCCAACCCCGCTTCAAGCCGCCATTCCCCGCCTCGTTCGGCCTGTACGGCAAGCCCACCACGATCAACAACACGGAAACGTTTGCTGCCGTGCCGTTCATCATGAACATGGGCGGCGAAGCGTACGCCGCACTGGGCAAGCCGAACAACGGCGGCTCGAAGATCTTTTCGATCTCGGGCGACGTCGAGCGTCCAGGCAACTACGAAGTCCCGATGGGCACGCCATTTGCCACCCTGATGGAACTCGCGGGCGGCATGCGCGGCGGCAAAAAGATCAAGGCCGTCATCCCCGGCGGTTCGTCGGCGCCCGTCGTGCGCGGCGACGTCATGATGGACACCGACCTCGACTACGATTCGATCGCCAAGGCCGGCTCCATGCTGGGCTCGGGCGCCGTCATCGTCATGGACGAGACGCGCTGCATGGTCAAGTCGCTGATGCGCCTGTCCTATTTTTATTACGAAGAATCGTGCGGCCAGTGCACGCCATGCCGCGAAGGCACGGGCTGGATGTACCGCATGGTCCACCGGATCGAGAACGGCCAGGGTCGTCCCGATGACCTGGACATGCTCAACTCGATCGCCGACAACATCCAGGGCCGCACCATTTGCGCGCTGGGCGATGCGGCTGCGATGCCGGTCCGTGCGTTCGTCAAGAATTTCCGCGAAGAATTTGAATATCACATCGAGCACAAGCACTGTCTGGTGCCTGCTTATATCTAAGGCCAGAGCACACTCATGGTTGAAATTGAAATTGACGGCAAGAAGGTAGAAGTCCCACCGGGTTCGATGGTGATGGACGCTGCCAACAAGTTGGGAACCTACATCCCGCACTTCTGCTACCACAAGAAATTGTCGATTGCGGCGAACTGCCGCATGTGCCTGGTCGAAGTGGAAAAGGCCCCCAAGCCATTGCCCGCTTGTGCCACGCCCGTATCGGCAGGCATGATCGTGCGCTCGAACAGCGCCAAGGCCGTGCAGGCACAGAAGTCGGTGATGGAATTCCTTCTCATCAATCACCCGCTCGACTGCCCCATCTGCGACCAGGGCGGCGAATGCCAGTTGCAGGATCTGGCGGTCGGTTACGGCAAGTCGAACTCGCGCTACGACGAAGAAAAACGCGTCGTACCGCCGAAAGACGCCGGCCCGCTGATCTCGATGGCGGAAATGACCCGTTGCATCCACTGCACCCGTTGTGTACGTTTCGGCCAGGAAGTGGCCGGCGTGATGGAACTGGGCATGCTGGGCCGCGGCGAACACGCTGAAATCACCTCCTTCGTCGGCAAGACCGTCGACTCCGAAGTGTCGGGCAATATGATCGACCTGTGCCCCGTGGGCGCGTTGACCTCGAAGCCGTTCCGCTACAGCGCCCGTACCTGGGAACTGTCGCGCCGCAAATCGGTCTCGCCGCACGACTCGCTGGGCTCGAACCTGATCGTGCAAGTCAAGGGTGGCGTCGTCATGCGCGTGCTGCCACTGGAAAACGACGCGATCAACGAATGCTGGCTGTCCGACAAGGACCGCTTCTCGTATGAAGCGCTCGATTCCGACGAACGCCTGACCAGCCCCATGATCAAGCAGGGCGGTCACTGGCAAACCACCGACTGGCAGACGGCCCTCGAGTACGTCGCCCACGGCCTGCGCAATATCAAGCACGAGCACGGCGCCGACGCCATCGCTGCCGTCGCCACGCCCCATTCCACGCTGGAAGAATTGCACCTGTTGCAAAAAGCCATGCGCGGTTTCGGCTCCGACAACGTCGACTTCCGCCTGCGCCAGACCGACTTCGCCCTCGATGGCAAAGTCATTCCCTGGCTGGGCGTGCCGATCGCTGAACTGAGCAGCGTCAAGCGGGCCCTGGTCATCGGCTCCTTCCTGCGCAAGGACCATCCGCTGGTCGCCACGCGCCTGCGCGCCGCCGTCAAGGCCGGCGCCAAGCTGTCGGTGATCCACGGTGCGGACGACGAGTTGCTCATTCCCGTTGCGAACAAGATCGTCGCCGCGCCGACCGACTGGCTCGCCGCCATCGCCGGCGTCGTCGCCGCCGTGGCCAAGGCCAAGGAAATCGCCGCGCCGGCTGGCTTTGAAGCCGTCAGCGCCGACGACAAGGCCGGCGCAATTGCCGCCAGCCTGCTGGGCGCCAATGCCGACACGCCTGCCGTGATTTTGCTGGGCAATGCGGCGCTGTACCACCCGCAAGCGTCGCAACTGCACGCCGCCGCCGAATGGCTGGCCACGGCCACCGGCGCCAAGCTGGGCTATCTGGTCGACGCCGCCAACGCGGTGGGCGGGCACATCGCCGGCGCCACCTCGCCAAACGCCGCCTCGCTGTTCGCAGCGCCGAAAAAAGCCTATCTGTTGCTCAACGCCGAGCCTGAGCTCGACGCTGCCAACCCGCAGCAAGCCGTGGCCGCCTTGCAGGGCGCCGAGATGGTCATCGCCATGAGCGCTTTCCGTCACGGCCTCGACTATGCCGACGTGCTGCTGCCGATCGCACCGTTCTCGGAAACCTCGGGCACCTTCGTCAATTGCGAAGGCCGCGCGCAAAGTTTCAACGGCACCGTCAAGCCGATGGGTGAAGCCCGTCCGGCCTGGAAAGTGCTGCGCGTGCTGGGCAACCTGCTGGGCCTGTCCGGTTTCGACTACGACACCTCGGAAGCGATCCGCGACGACGTGCTGGGCAAGGGCAACATGGACGTGTCCGCGAAACTGAGCAATAGCGCCAACATTGCGCCTGTCGCCGCCGCCTTTGGCAGCGTCGCTGGTCTGCAACGCCTCGCCGACGTGCCCATCTATTTCGCCGACGCCGTGTCGCGCCGTTCGCCGCCGCTGCTGCGCACGGCCGACGGGCAGGCGCCGCTGGCTTACCTGCCAGCCGCGCTGGCCGCATCGCTGGACGTCAAGTCGGGCGATACCGTCAAGGTCACGCAAGGCGCCGGTTCGGCCGTGCTGACTGCCAAGGTTGATGCCAGCCTGCCGGCCAACACGGTGCGCGTCGCTGCCGCGCACCCGTCGACCGCCATGCTGGGCGCCATGTTCGGCGCCATCGAGGTAGTCAAAGCCGGGGAGGGCAAATAATGGCGCTGTCAGACATGATTGTTACCGCCCAGGCCCACGGCACCGCTTTGCTGGGCGCCAATGGCTGGCTGTTCGTCTGGACCATGATCAAGATCCTGTGCGTGCTGTTGCCGCTGATGGGTCTGGTTGCTTACGCCACCCTGTGGGAGCGCAAGCTGATCGGCTGGATCCAGATCCGCGTCGGCCCCAACCGGGTCGGCCCTGCCGGCCTGCTGCAGCCGATCGCCGATGCGATCAAGCTCTTGTTCAAGGAAATCGTCGTGCCGGCCAAGGCCAGCAAGGCGCTGTTCATCCTCGGCCCCATCATGACGATCGCCCCGGCGCTGGCCGCCTGGGTGGTGGTGCCCTTCGGCCCCGAAGTGGCGCTGGCCAACGTCAACGCGGGCCTGCTGCTGCTGATGGCGATCACCTCGCTGGAAGTGTACGGCATCATCATCGCCGGCTGGGCCTCGAACTCGAAGTACTCGTTCATGGGTGCGATGCGCGCTTCGGCCCAGATGATCTCGTATGAAATCCCGATGGGTTTCGTGCTGGTCGTGGTGCTGATGGTGTCCGGTTCGCTGAACTTCTCCGATATCGTCGCCGGGCAACAGCACGGCATGATGGTCGACAAGGGCCTGTCCTTCCTGTCGTGGAACTGGCTGCCCTTGCTGCCGCTGCTGGTGGTGTACCTGACTTCCGGCCTGGCCGAGTGCAACCGTCACCCCTTCGACGTCGTCGAGGGCGAGTCCGAGATCGTCGCCGGTCACATGGTCGAATATTCGGGCATGTCCTACGCGATGTTCATGCTGGCCGAATACGCCAACATGATCCTGATCGGCGTGCTGGCCTCGATCATGTTCCTCGGCGGCTGGGCTGCGCCGTTCAGCTTCCTCGACATCGGTGGCGCCTTCGGCGGCTTCTTCTGGCTGTTCTTGAAGACCTTCCTGATCGTCTCCCTGTTCGTCTGGGTCCGCGGCACCTTCCCCCGCTACCGCTACGACCAGATCATGCGCCTGGGCTGGAAAGTGTTCATTCCGCTGACGCTGGTGTGGCTGGTCCTGGTCGCAGGCTGGATGCAGACATCCTGGAATATTTGGAAGTAAGGAAAAGCAATGGATCGCGTAAAAGATTTTTTCGGCAGCATGATGCTGACCGAGCTGTTCAAGGGCATGGCCCTGACCGGCAAGTACATGTTTTCTCGCAAGATCACGGTGCAATATCCGGAAGAGAAGACCCCCATGTCGCCCCGTTTCCGTGGCTTGCACGCACTGCGCCGTTATCCCAACGGTGAAGAGCGTTGCATCGCCTGCAAACTGTGCGAAGCGGTGTGCCCGGCGATGGCCATCACCATCGAGTCCGAGCAGCGGGATGACGGCTCGCGCCGTACCACCCGTTACGACATCGATCTGACCAAGTGCATCTTCTGCGGTTTCTGCGAAGAGTCGTGCCCCGTCGATTCGATCGTCGAAACCCACGTGCTGGAATACCACGGCGAAAAACGCGGCGATCTCTACTACACCAAAGAGATGCTGCTGGCCGTGGGCGACCGCTACGAAAACGACATCGCCGCCGCCCGCGCGGCCGATGCCAAGTACCGTTAATCAAAAGAGCCCGTACCTCATGGAATTTAAAACTGTTCTGTTCTACGCGTTCTCGGCCATCATGGTGCTGGCCGCCACGCGCGTCATCACCGCGCGCAACCCGGTCCACGCCGCACTGTTCCTGGTGCTGGCCTTCTTCAACGCGGCCGGCCTGTGGCTGCTGCTCAAGGCCGAGTTCCTGGCCATCGTGCTGGTGCTCGTGTATGTGGGCGCGGTCATGGTGCTGTTCCTGTTCGTCGTCATGATGCTCGACATCAACACCGACCGCATGCGCGAAGGCTTCTGGGGCTATCTGCCACTGGCCTCCGGTATCGGCGCCCTGATCGTGCTGGAAATGGCGGCCGTGTTGTGGCGCGGTTTCCTCGGTTCGGTGCAGGAGCCTGCCTCGGCCGGCCACATCGGCGGCACCAAGGAATTGGGCCTGCTGATCTACACGAAATATATTTATGGCTTTGAAATTGCCGCAGTGATCTTGCTTGTGGCGATCATTGCTGCCGTGGCACTGACCCTGCGCAAGCGCAAGGACACCAAGGCCATCGATCCCGGCGCCGCCGTGCGTGTCAAGCGCAACGACCGCCTGCGCATCGTCAAGATGGCCTCGGTCGACCAGCCGGCGCTCGACGCCGCCTCGACCGCTGCCGCCGCCGCTGCCGCCGACATCCCTGCCAAGGAGCCAAAATGACCTTATCGCTCGCACACTACCTGATCCTGGGGGCGATCATGTTCGCCATCTCGATCGTGGGGATTTTCCTCAACCGCAAAAACATCATCGTGCTGCTCATGGCGATCGAATTGATGCTGCTGGCGGTCAACCTGAACTTCGTCGCCTTCTCCCATTACCTGGGCGATCCGGCAGGGCAGATCTTTGTCTTCTTCATCCTGACCGTTGCTGCCGCTGAGTCGGCCATCGGCCTGGCGATCCTGGTCGTACTGTTCCGTAATCTGGACACGATCAACGTGGAAGACCTCGACAGCCTCAAGGGCTAAGGTTTGCATCGTTTTGCAACTTCATTCATATAAATAACGATTAAGGTTCAACATGGCGGGGCAAATTCTCAACCCTAACTTGCTGCTGGCAGTGCCACTGGCGCCGCTGGTCGGCTCGGCAATTGCCGGTCTGCTTGGCACGAAGTTCTTCGGCAACGTGGTCGGCCGCAAGGTTTCGACGGCAGCATGTATTCTTGGCGTGCTGATCGCATTGATCATCTCGGTGCATACCCTGTTGCTGGTCAACGACGGTTACTCCTTCAACCAGACCATCTACACGTGGATGACGGTGGGCGCGCTGAAAATGCAGGTCGGCTTCCAGATCGACGCCCTGTCGGCGATGATGATGTGCGTGGTGACCTTCGTGTCGCTGATGGTGCACATCTACACCATCGGCTACATGGCGGAAGACGAAGGCTACAACCGCTTCTTCTCGTACATCTCGCTGTTTACCTTCTCGATGCTGATGCTGGTCATGGCCAACAACTTCCTCCAGCTGTTTTTCGGCTGGGAAGCGGTGGGCCTGGTCTCGTACCTGCTGATCGGTTTCTGGTACACCCGTCCGACGGCAATTTTCGCCAACATGAAAGCCTTCCTGGTCAACCGCGTGGGCGACTTCGGCTTCATTCTCGGTATCGGCCTGCTGCTCGCTTACGGCGGTTCGCTGGATTACCAGGAAATCTTCGCCAAGCGCGAAGCGCTGGCGACGATGCAAGTGGCCGCCACTGGCTGGCCCCTGCTGACGGCGGCCTGCATCTGCCTGTTCATCGGCGCGATGGGCAAATCGGCCCAGTTCCCCCTGCACGTGTGGCTGCCTGACTCGATGGAAGGCCCGACCCCGATCTCGGCGCTGATCCACGCGGCGACGATGGTTACCGCCGGTATCTTCATGGTCTCGCGCATGTCGCCCCTGTTCGAACTGTCGGACACCGCCTTGTCGTTCGTGCTCGTGATCGGTTCCATCACGGCGCTGTTCATGGGTTTCCTGGGCATCATCCAGAACGACATCAAGCGCGTCGTCGCCTACTCGACCCTGTCGCAACTGGGCTACATGACGGTGGCACTGGGTTCGTCCGCCTACTCGATCGCCGTGTTCCACCTGATGACGCACGCCTTCTTCAAGGCGCTGCTGTTCCTGGGCGCCGGTTCTGTCATCATCGGCATGCACCACGACCAGGACATCCGCAACATGGGCGGCCTGCGCAAGTACATGCCGATCACCTGGATCACGTCGCTGCTCGGTTCGCTGGCCCTGATCGGCACGCCGTTCTTCTCCGGCTTCTACTCGAAAGATTCGATCATCGAAGCGGTCCACGAGACACACATCTGGGGCGCCGGCTTTGCCAATTTCGCCGTGCTGGCTGGTGTGTTCGTCACCGCCTTCTACTCGTTCCGCATGTATTTCCTGGTATTCCACGGTAAAGAGCGTTTCGGTCAGCCGCACGCCCATGACCATGGCCACGACGCCAAGCACGACGCCAAGCACGACGCCAAGCACGCTGACAAGCACGATGCCCACGACGCGCACGCCGAAGACGACCATGACGACCACGCCCACCATGGCCTGGCCCCGGGTCAGAAGCCGCACGAGTCGCCGTTCGTCGTCTGGTTCCCGCTCGTCATGCTGGCGATCCCGTCGGTCGTGATCGGTTACCTGACCATCGGTCCGATGCTGTTCGGCGACTTCTTCAAGGGCGTCATCTTTGTCGGTGAAAACCACAAGGCGGTCGAACTGCTGAAAGAGGAATACCACGGTCCGCTGGCCATGGCGATTCACTCGCTGACCAGTCTGCCGCTGTGGCTGGCCATCGGTGGCGTTGCCTCTGCTTACTACTGCTACATGATCAACCCGCGCGTTCCCGCCTGGTTCTTCAAGCACTTCCACGCCGTCCACACGCTGCTTGAGAACAAGTACTACATGGACAAGTTCAACGATGTCGTGTTCTCGGGCGGTGCCCGCCTGATCGGCAACGGTCTGTGGAACGTGGGCGACAAGGGCCTGATCGACGGCCTGATCGTCAACGGCAGCGCCAAACTGGTGGGCTGGTTCTCGTCGATCGTGCGCACTGCGCAGACCGGCTACATCTACCACTATGCGTTCGTGATGATTCTCGGTGTGCTCGCCACGCTGATGTATTTCTTCCCGTTCTGGCACGCTTAAACTAGATACGCAAAGATCAACAACATGATGTCTAACTACCCTCCGTACCTGAGCCTGGCGATCTGGCTCCCGATCCTGTTCGGCGCGATTGTTCTTGCAATCGGCCGCGACAGCAACCGCGGCCTGACCCGCTGGGTCACCATGCTGGGCTCGCTCGTGAGCCTGGCCGTGACGATCCCGCTCGTCATGCATTTCGACAATGCCGCGCACGGCATGCAGTTCGTCGAATCGACCCCGTGGATCGGCCGCTTCAACATCCTCTACAGCCTGGGCGTGGACGGCTTGTCGCTGTGGTTCGTGCCGCTGACCGCTTTCATCCAGTGCGTGGTGGTGGTGTCGGCCTGGCAAGTGATTGAAGAGCGCGTGGCCCAGTACATGGGCTCCTTCCTGATCCTGTCCGGCCTGATGATCGGCGTGTTCTGCGCGCTCGACGGCCTGCTGTTCTACTTCTTCTTCGAAGCGACCCTGATCCCGATGTTCATCATCATCGGCGTGTTCGGTGGCGCCAACCGCGTGTATGCGTCGTTCAAGTTCTTCCTGTACACCTTCTTCGGTTCGCTGCTGACCCTGATTGCCATCATCTACCTGTACAACAAGTCCGGTGGCAGCTTCAGCATCCTCGAGTGGCACGCCCTGAAGTTGAGCATGCGCGAGCAGATCTTCATCTTCCTCGCCTTCCTGATGGCGTTTGCCGTCAAGGTGCCGATGTGGCCCGTGCACACCTGGCTGCCGGACGCCCACGTGGAAGCGCCAACGGGCGGCTCCGTCGTGCTGGCCGCGATCATGTTGAAACTCGGTGCGTACGGCTTCCTGCGGTTTTCCTTGCCGATCGCCCCTGACGCCAGCCACTACCTGGCCAACTTCATCATCACCCTGTCGCTGATCGCCGTCATCTACATCGGCCTGGTGGCGCTGGTGCAGAAAGACATGAAAAAACTGGTCGCGTACTCGTCGATCGCCCACATGGGTTTCGTCACGCTGGGCTTTTTCGTCTTCAATGAAATGGCCATGCAGGGCGGCATCGTGCAAATGATTTCGCACGGCTTCGTCTCCGGCGCCATGTTCCTGTCGATCGGCGTGCTGTACGACCGCATGCACTCGCGCCAGATCGCCGACTACGGCGGGGTGGTCAACCGCATGCCGAAATTCGCCGCCTTCTTCGTGCTGTTCTCGATGGCCAACGCGGGCTTGCCTGCCACCTCCGGCTTCGTCGGCGAGTTCATGGTCATCCTGGGCGCCACCCAGTTCAATTTCTGGATCGGCCTGCTGGCCGCCACCGCCCTGATCCTGGGCGCGGCGTACTCGCTGTGGATGGTCAAGCGGGTGGTGTTCGGCCCGATCGGCAACAAGCACGTGGACGAATTGACCGACATGAACGGCCGCGAATTCGGCCTGTTCCTGGTGCTGGCCATTGCCGTGATCGCAATGGGTCTGTACCCGGCGCCGTTCACCGATACGATGCAAACCTCGGTGGCCGACCTGCTCAAGCATGTCGCCATCAGCAAACTGCCATAAATCAAAATGATCCACACCACAAATCCCAATCTGGTCCCGCTGTACGCGGAAATCTTTCTGACGGTGGCCGCGTCGGCGATCCTGCTGATCGACATGTTCCTGTCGAAGCGCGCGGTCGCCTACTACCTGTCGCTGCTGACGCTGGCCGTCTGCGCCATGTTCAGCTGGGCCGACTACAGCGCCGGCACCACCGTGTACACCTTCGGCACGATGTTCGTGTCGGACCCGATGTCGAACCTGCTCAAGCTGTTCACCTACCTGACGGTGGGCATGACCTTGATCTATTCGCGCCAGTACGCCGGCGAGCGGGGCATGTTGTCCGGTAACCTGGGCGGCGAGTTCTACGTGCTGGCCCTGTTTTCGATGCTGGGCCAGATGGTGATGATTTCGGCCAATAACATGCTGATCATCTACCTGGGCCTGGAGTTGATGTCGCTGTCGCTGTACGCGCTGGTGGCCCTGCGCCGCGATCATGCGGTCTCGACCGAAGCGGCGATGAAGTACTTTATTTTGGGCGCGCTTGCTTCCGGCTTCCTGCTGTATGGCATTTCGATGATCTACGGCGCCACCGGTTTCCTCGACATCAGCGAGATTTCCAAGATCATCGGCAGCGGCACCGTCAACAAGACCATCCTCACGTTCGGCATCGTCTTCATTGTTGCCGGCCTGGCCTTCAAACTGGGCGCCGTGCCCTTCCACATGTGGGTGCCCGATGTCTATCAGGGCGCACCAACGGCGGTGACCTTGCTGCTGGGCGGCGCGCCCAAGCTGGCCACTTTTGCCATCGTGATCCGCCTGCTGGTCGAAGGCTTGCTGCCGCTGGCCATCGAGTGGCAGCAGATGCTGCTGGTGCTGGCCGTGCTGTCGCTGGCAGTGGGTAACCTGACCGCCATCGCGCAGACCAACCTCAAGCGCATGCTGGCTTATTCGACCATCGCGCAGATGGGCTTCGTGCTGCTGGGCCTGATGACGGGCGTGGTGGGCACCAGTTCGCTCAACATGAACACCGCCTACAGCGCCGCCATGTATTACGCCATCACCTACGTGCTGACGACGGTGGGCACCTTCGGCCTGATCATGATGCTGGCGCGCGCTGGTTTTGAAGCGGAAGAAATTGCCGACTTCAAGGGCCTGGGCAAGCGCAGCCCATGGTTCGCCATCGTCATGACCGTGTTGATGTTCTCGCTGGCCGGCGTGCCGCCGATGATGGGCTTCATGGCCAAGTGGGCCGTGCTGCAATCTGTCGTCAACACCGGCATGGTGTGGCTGTCGGTGGTGGCGGTGATGTTCTCGCTGATCGGCGCCTTCTACTACCTGCGCATCGTCAAGACCATCTGGTTCGACGAAGCGGTCGACAGTTCGCCCATCGCCGTGCCGGCCGACATGCGTGCCATGCTCTCGCTCAATGGCCTGGGCGTGGTGGTGCTGGGCGTGGTGCCAGGCTCGCTGCTGACGGCGTGCCTGCACAGCATCAGCAAGACCTTGAGCAGCTAAGTTGATGATTGCAAGCGCATGAGTATCACCCTGGCGAGCTGGCTGCTGATCGCAGTGGCCGTGCTGCTCGCCAATTTGCCCTTTCTCACTGACAATCTGTTCGGTGTGATTCCCCGTCGCAGCCCCAAGCCCTTGTGGCTGCGCATGGTGGAACTGGCGCTGTTTTATGTGCTGGTGGGCTTGTTGGCGCGCCTGCTCGAAGGCCGCATCGGCAGCGTGTTCGCGCAGTCCAAAGAGTTTTACATGCTCACCGTGCCCCTGTTCGTCACCCTCGCTTTTCCCGGCTTCGTGCTACGCTACCTGAGCAAACGTTCACGCTGAACGTTTTTCACTGTTTATTCCAGGAGCCTGCATGAGCGACCGCCTTTCCGAAACCCGCATCGATGGGGCCTTGGCCTACGACGGCCACTTCCTCAAAGTCAACCGCGACCGCGTGCGCCTGCCCGATGGCGCCGAGACCCACCGCGAGTACATCCGTCATCCGGGCGCGGTGGTCATTTTGCCCCTGTTCGACGATGGCAGCGTGCTGCTGGAACGGCAATTTCGCTATCCGAACGCGCGCATTTTCACCGAATTCCCCGCTGGTAAAATTGATCCCGGTGAAGATCCGCTGGCCTGCGCCAAGCGCGAACTGGAAGAAGAGACCGGTTACACGGCATCGCGCTGGGATTTTGTCTGCACCATCCACAACGCCATTGCCTACTCGGACGAGCATCTCGACCTGTACCTGGCGCGCGACTTGCGCGCCGGTGTGGCGCGGCTCGACGAGGGCGAGTTCCTGGAAACGTATACCGTCACCGTGCCGGCCCTGCTCGAGATGGTCAAACGCGGTGAAGTCAGTGACGTCAAGACCATCATCGGCGCCTTCTGGCTCGAAAAAATCCTCGCCGGCACCTGGCAAGCTGGCTGATCGCCGGCGCACCCACGATGCCACCTGACGCCATGCTGGCACGATGGACGGGCGCGGCCTTTATCCTGGCGCTGGCGACATCGGCGCAGGCCGCCACCGCTTTTCAGACCCGCTGTGAAAACAGCATCGGCGCCACCGTCGCCACACTCGAATCGGGCAACAAGGGCTGGTCGATCGACAATAGCCTGACCTTGCGTACCTTGACGGCGATGAAAGGGCAGGGCACGGCCAGCGGTTTTGTGCTGGGCTTGACGCGGGCCGAATCACGCATCGCCATCGGCCTTGAAGGCAAACTGCTGCTCGATCCGACCAGCGGCTACGAGTGCGTGGCGCCGAAGGTGCTGGTGAAACTGTTTTACCTGCCGATCGTGATTTACGTGGGCAGCGAGTTCGTGCCCGGCACCTGCGCGTACGAGGAAATACTTTCCCACGAGATGAGGCATCTCAAGGTCTACCTCGCCCATCTGCCGAAAGTGGAAGCAGCGGTGCGCGCGGCGCTGGACCAGCGCTTTATCGCCAAGCCCTTGTATGCGCCGGCGGGGCAGGCCAAGGCGCTGCTGCAGCAGGAAATGGACCGCCGCTGGATGCCCTTCATCAAGGCATCGCTGGCGCAAGTGGAACCGCTGCAGGCGGTCATCGACTCGCCGCAAGAATATGCCCGCCTTAGCAAAGTTTGCAAAGGTGAGGTACAGTCCCTTTTGAGCCGCAAACGATCGTAAAGAACAGCAGCATGCACAGTCTCTCCCCGCGTTATTTCGCCTTGATCCCGGCAGCCGGCGTGGGCGCCCGCATGCAGGCCAGCGGCCCCAAGCAATATCTGCCCCTCGCCGGCAAGGCCATGCTCTCGCACACCCTCGGCGCCTTCGCCGGCGCCGCCTCCATCGCCCACAGCTTCGTCGTCGTCAGCGCCGACGATGGCCTGATCGACGCGGTGGTGGCGCCATTCGATGCGCACGCCTCCGTGTTGCGCTGCGGCGGCGTCACCCGCATGGATTCAATTTTAAACGGCTTGCAGGCGATGGCGGGCACGGTGTCGGATGATGACTGGATCCTGGTCCACGACGCCGCCCGGCCCGGCCTGACGCCCGCCCTGATCGAACAGCTGATCGACACCGTCGGCGCGCACCCGGTGGGCGGCCTGCTGGCCCTGCCCGTGGTCGATACCGTCAAGCATGCGGGCAACGGTGACGGCGGGGCAGCGTCCTTGCGCACGGTGCCGCGCGATGGCCTGTGGCTGGCGCAGACCCCGCAGATGTTCCGCTTTGCGCTGCTGCGCGAGGCCTTGACCAGCGCCCGCGAAGGCGGCGCGGCCGACGCCATCACCGACGACGCCAGCGCCATCGAAGCGATCGGCCTGGTCCCCGTGCTGGTCGAAGGCCATCCCTGCAATTTGAAAGTGACGCTGCCACGCGACATCGAGATCGCCTCGATGTACCTGGCGGCAGCGGCATCCACCCCCACCCAACCGTGAACTGACATGGCACTCGCATCCTACAACCCCGCCCCCCCGTTTCGCATTGGCACCGGCTATGACTGTCACGCCCTGGTCGCCGGCCGCAAGCTCATTATTGGCGGCGTCACCATCCCGCACCGGGTGGGCCTGTTCGGCCATTCCGACGCCGACGTGCTGCTGCACGCCATCATCGACGCCATGCTGGGCGCCGCCGCGCTGGGCGACATCGGCAAGCATTTCCCCGACACGGACCCGATGTTCGCCGGCGCCGACTCGCGCACGCTGCTGCGCGAAGTGGCGCACCGCGTCGTCGCCACCGGCTACACCATCGGCAATATCGACGCCACCATCATCGCCCAGGCGCCGAAGATGGCGCCGCACATCGCCCAGATGGTCTCGCGCATCGCCGAGGATATTGGCGTGTCGCCCCAGCAAGTCAACATCAAGGCCAAGACGAACGAAAAACTCGGTTACCTGGGCCGCGAAGAGGGCATGGCGGCCGAGGCGATCTGCCTGCTGATCAAGGCGCCGGCCCTGTAGCGGGCGCCGCGGCGGTCGGCCTGCGCGTGAGCGTGCTGCCCGCGCAGGCGGCCGAGACGCAGGCGATGCCAGCGCATTGCAGCGCGCTCAACACTTCGCCCAGGATCAGCCAGCCGGCCACGGCGCTGACCGCCGGCGAAGCACTGAGCAGCACGCCGAACACATTGGCCGGCAAGTGGCGCATGGCAAACATGTCGAGCACATACGGCAACATGCTCGATAAAATGGCGATACCGAGCCCCACCGCCAGTACCGCCGGCGCCAAGAGCAAGGTGCCCGCCTGCACGGCGCCCAGCGGCACGATGAACAGGGCGGCGACGAGCATGCCGGCGGCCACCGCCTGGTTGCCGTGCCGCGCCACGCGGGCGCCGGCGAAAATGTACAGTCCCCAGCACAGGGCCGCGCCCAGCGCGTAGGCGACCCCGGCCGGATCGAGGCGGCCGTGCACGGCCCCCAGCGGCAGCAGCGCCAGCCCCAGCAACGACAAGCCGATCCACAGGAAATCGATGGCGCGGCGCGAGCTCACCAGCGCCGCGCCCAGCGGACCGATCACTTCGATGGAAACGGCGATGCTGACGGGAATGGTGGAAAAGGCGCGGTAGATGAGCAGGTTCATCAGGCCCATGGTGAGGCCATAGGCGAGCAGATCGCGCCAGCTGGCGCGGCCCCACAGTTGCCATGGGCGGAACACCAGCGCCAGCACCAGCGCCGACAGCCCCAGCCGCAGCGCCGCCACCCCCTCGGCGCCCACCAGCGGAAACAGCGATTTGCCAATCGCCGCCCCGGTCTGTACCGATACCAGTCCCAGCAGCGCCGCCAGGGTGGGGGCCGCTGCGCCTTGCTGCCAGCCTGAATGGTTCCCTCGATCGCTGTCACGCACTGTCGTCATTCTCCAAAGGAACAGTGCGCCAGCTTACACGGGCGCGGCCTAACGGTCGAGTCTGGTTAGATTGGAAACACCAGGCAGGTGGTGGTGGCATACGCGAGCAGCTTGCCGGCGGCATCGAGCAGGCGCCCTTCGGCGATCGCCGTCTGGCCACCCAGGTGGATGACCTTGCCTTCGGCGCGCACGGGCCCCGTGTTCACGGTGATGGCGCGCACATAATTGATTTTCAGTTCCAGCGTGGTGTAGCCGCGGCCGGCCGGCAGCAGGCTGTGGATGGCGCAGCCCACCGCCGTGTCGAGCAGGGTGGCGGCATAGCCGCCATGGACGGCGCCCAGGGGATTGTAGTGTTCGGGACCGGGGGTGCCCTGGAACACGGCATGGCCGTCGACCGCCTTGAGCGGCGTCATGCCCATCAATTCGCCGATGGGGGGCGCCGGCAACTCGCCCCGGCTGATGCCGGCGAGGAAATCCTCGCCGCTGCGCCCGCTCAGCGCCTCGCGCCCGGCCACGCCGGGCGGCGCCAGCCGGGCGCGCATCAGCGCAGCCTCATCGATCCACGCCTGCTTGACGCTGTCCGTATCGTTCATGGTCCGCTCCTTCAATTATCAGTGTAGCTACACTATAGCCGAAGAAGCGGCCGCCGATTAGAAGCGCAGCCGCACGCCCATCACCAGGTTGCGGCCCGGCAGCGGCACCACGTCTTTCAGCACCGAGGTGGAAAAGCGGATGTCTTCATCGAGCAGGTTCTTCACCAGCGCAAAATAAGTGACGTCGTTCTGGCCCACTTTCTGGGTGTACGACACGTTCAGGTCGAGCTGCGTGTAGGCGTCGGTGGGCGTACGCTCATACGCGGCCAGCCGCTCCTGCTTGAGGGCGTGCAGCACTGACACGCCCGCGCGCCACGGACCCTGGCGGTAGCCGACATCGCCGCCGAGGCGGGTGGCCGGTTGCAGGGGCAGGCTGCCGGCGCCGTCCAGGCTGCCGCGGGAGCGGTCGACAAAACTGTGCCAGGAGACGCCGTCGTGGCCCAGGTTGTAGCTCAGTTCAGCCTCGGCGCCGCGGATGGTGGCATTGGCCTGGCGGAACTGGCGGCGCCGCAATGCGTCGCCGGGATTGCCTTCATCGTCGAGCAGGGTGCCGTCGATTTCGCCGTAGACGAAGTTTTTCACCTTGTTCTGGAACAGGTTGGCCTTCCAGCGCCACAGGCCGGCGGTTTTCTGCAGCGACAGTTCGAGGTTGCGCGAGGTTTCCTTGGCGAAGTTGGCATTGCCGATATCGAAGGTGTTGGTCGAATCGTGCGGGCCGCCCGCGTACAGCTCGTCGGCGGTGGGGGCGCGCTGCGCCACCGACGCCGTCAGTCCCGTCGAATAGCCGGCCGTGAACGGCCACAGCGCGCCCACCGAATACGAGCTCAGATTGAAGCGGCGGCCGATATTGCCCTGCGGGCTGCGCTCGACCTTCTCGTAGCGGGCGCCGGCATTGATGTCGAGCGGACCGACCCGGCGTTCTTCCACCAGGAACAGGGCCTGCGACGTCGACCGGGTGGCCGGCACCGTGTTGGGCGAACCGTCGCTGGCGTTGAGCGCGGCAAAATTGGTGTTTTCCGTTTGCATGCCGAAGGTGCCGTGCCAGAGCGCCACCGGCTGGTGCGTGAGCTCCCAGCGGGTTTCCACGGCGCGGTTGGTAAATTTGGTCTGCGGCACGCCTTCGAGGTCGAGCTCACTGTGGCGGTAGTCGGTGTAGCCGCTCTTGAACTTGAACGTTTCAAAGCCGGGCAGGGGATTTTTGACCAGGCTGTCGATGTCGTAGCGGCGCTGCTTCATGGTAATTTGCGACGCCTCCAGGGTGGGAATGCCGTAGTCGTTGCCGATGGCGCTGACGGAGGCGCCCACGAAGCCCCAGTCGGCAATATAGCTGCCGCCCAGGCCCAGGCTATGCTGGCGGTTGAACGAGTTGCGCAGGGTGCCGGCATCCGCGTCGGGCGCGCCGTCGGCGTAGCGCGAGCCGGGAATGCGGTAGTCGCGCGCGTCGCGCGCGCTGGCGTCGACGTGGACGGCGAACGGTCCCTGGCCCGCGTCGACCGACAGCGAACCCGTGCCGGAACGGTCGACCGCGCCGTAGCGGCCTTCGATTTCGCCGGTCGGCGCGCTTGAAACGGTGGTGGGAATGCGGTCGTTGACGACATTGACCAGGCCGCCGATGGCGCCGGAGCCGTACAGCAGGGCTGCGGGGCCGCGCAGGATTTCGATCTGGCGCGCGGTGGGGCCGTCGGTGGCCACCGCGTGGTCGTTCGACAGGCCCGAGATATCGGACACCGCCATGCCGTTTTCCAGCACCTTGACACGCGAGCCTTCCAGGCCGCGGATGATGGGGCGCGAGGCGCCGGCGCCGAACGCCGAGGCCGACACACCGAGTTCGTGCGACAGCGTCTCGCCCAGCGAGCCGCCCACCTTGTTGTGCAAGTCTTCACCGGACAACACCTTGGCGGGGCTGAGGATCTGGTCCCCTTCGGCGCTGCCGAAGGGGGTGGCGGTGACGATCACGGTGGTGATCTTGCCGGCCGTCTGGGCCAGGACGAGCGAAGACAGAGCGGACAGGACGGCGCCTGCCACGAGATTGCGTGGGAAATTTTGAAATGACACGGTAGATCCTTGAGAAAGCATTGAACACGCCGGGCGCGGGCCGCAAGGGGCCGCGCCGGGACACGGTAGATCGTTGCGAAGCTCAGGATTGCGGTGGCGCCCGCGAAGAAAAATGCGCGGTGAACGGCGTCTGGTAGGAGATGAAGGCCAGCCACTGGGCCATCAGGGGCGCATGGGGCGGCACGGCGATGACGAAGGGCGCGCTGCCCAGGCAGGCGCCGACGGTGGCGGCGTCGAAGGCCAGGCAGGAGTGACCCGCATCGAGGTGCCGGGGGGCCGCGTCGTCGGCGGCGATGGGCGTGGCCACCGCCAGCGCGTTGGCGACCTGCGCCGCCGTCTCGACCCCGTCGAGCATGCGCGAGGCATGGTTGATCCGGTGCGCCAGGCCTTGCCAGTGCGAGCACAGCAAGGCCGCGATCAGGATCGCAACGAAGAAGGCGTGCAGACGGGCGGGTGGGCGGTGAAACACGTGCATGGGGCCTGGCGCATCAAAAATGAAGGGTGAAAACGCCATGATTGTAGCGCACGCGGGCCAGCTTGCCCAAGCGCGGCCCGGCAAATCCCCGGCGGCGCCGAAATGGCTGGAATAACAGGTGTAGTTGCACTATAATTTTAAGCAACGATTTTATCTCTCCGCCATGACCGACCAACTGCACCTGCCGCTTGGCTGCACCTGCTTCAAATTGCGCAAGCTTACGCGCGCCATGTCGCGCCTGTACGACCAGCACCTGGCCACGGTCGGCCTGAAAAGCACCCAGTACGTGCTGCTCAATTTCGTCGCCGCCGAAGCGATGCCGGTGGCGCTGCTGGCCGAGCGCTTCGGCGCCGAGCGCACCACCATGACGCGCAATCTGAAGCCCCTGATCGAGGCCGGCTGGGTCACGCTCGAAGCGGGCGCCGACAGCCGCCAGCGCATCGTCACCATCAGCGCCGCCGGCCGCGCCAAAACGGCGCTGGCTTACGATGCCTGGCGCGCCGCCCAGGACGCCGTCGAGGCGCTGCTGGGCGCGGCCGGGGTGGCGGCGCTGCACCGCCAGATCGACAGCACCTATTTACAACTTTCCCATTTGACAGAGGACGTGCGCCATGCCGACCCAGACTGACATGACGCCACGCGCCGCCTGGCTGTTAATCCTTGCCTCCTCGGCAATTTTAATGATCACGATGGGGGCACGCCTGACGACGGGCTTGTTCATGTCGCCGATTAACACTTCGACGGGGCTGGGTATCGCCTCGATCAGCTTCGCGCTGGCGGTGGGCCAGTTCATGTGGGGCGCGGCGCAGCCGGTGTTCGGCGCGATTGCCGACAAATACGGTTCCGTCAAGGTGGTGGTGGCCGGCGCCCTGATGCTGGCGGCCGGCCTGGCGCTGACCCCGCTGGTGAGCGCGCAATGGGGCTTGCTGCTGACCATGGGCTTTCTCAGTGCCGCCGGCGCCGGCGCCGGCAGTTTTTCCATCCTGATCGGCGCCACCGCCCAGCGCCTGCCGGCCGCGCGCCGGCCGTTCGCCGCCGGCTTCATCAATGCCGGCGGCTCCTTCGGCCAGTTCGTGTTCGCCCCCCTGATGCAGGCGATCATCAGCAGCGCCGGCTGGATCGCCGCCATGCTGACCATGGCCGCCACCACCTTGCTCACCATTCCCCTGGCCTGGCAGTTGCGCGACCCGAAAGGCGAGGGCGCCGCCGCCCGCGCCGCCCACCTGGCTGCCACCACCGTCGCCAGCGCGCCCGATCCGCTGGCGCCGCCGCCGATGACCTTGCGCCGCCAGGTCGGCATCGCCCTGCGCGACCGCAGCTACCTGCTGCTGCACCTGGGCTTTTTCACCTGCGGCTTTCACATCGCCTTCCTGGTCACCCACCTGCCTGGCGAAGTGGCGCTGTGCAACCTGTCGGCCAGCGTGTCGGCCACGGCGCTGGGCCTGATCGGCTTGTTCAACATCGCCGGCAGCCTGACGGCGGGCTACCTGGCCACGCGCTACCGCATGAAGTCGCTGCTGGCGCTGATGTACGCCAGCCGCGCCGTCATCGTCGGCCTGTACCTGGTGGCGCCGAAAACCCCGCTGACCTTCTATGTGTTCGCCGCCGCGCTGGGCTTTACGTGGCTGGCCACGGTGCCGCCCACGGCCGGCCTGGTGGGCAAGCTGTTCGGCATGCGCTACCTGTCGACCCTGTTCGGCCTGACCCTGCTGTCGCACCAGGTGGGCGGCTTCCTGGGCGCCTGGCTGGGTGGCCTGTCCTTCGTCCATTTTGGCGACTACACCTGGATGTGGTACGCCGACATCGTGCTGGCGCTGGGCGCGGCCGTGCTCAATCTGCCCATCCGCGAGGCCCACGTGGCGCCACGCGGCACGCCGGCGACGGCCTGAGATGGCGCGCGACAGCTGGGCGTACCGGGAAGTGGCGGTCGAGTCGGTGGCCGATCCCCGCAGCGGCGTGCTGCGCCTGCGGCCGATGGCGGGACAGGCTTTCGCCCCCACGCTGCCGGTGCGGGCGGCGCGCGCGCTGACCGATGCGGCCGTGTATCCGGCCGGCAGCCGGTTTTTGCTCAACGCCAAGCTGACCGACCGCCTGGGCGGCCCGCAATTTCTGTACAGCTACCACGGCGACGCCGTGACAGTGCTCAGCGCCGCCGCCGCCCGCCGCTTCCTGCTGGCGTTCCGGCGCGGCCGCATTTAGTGCCTATCCCAGTAGTCTGGAGTCGCTGCTGCCGCGCCTGGCAAGCGGGGGCGGGCCGTCATGCATGACTTGCCTCGTCGTTGCATGGCTAGCCATGCTGCCTCCTCGCGCCTAGCCCGCGCTTGCCAGTCATCGCCTACGCGCATGTCGCCATCCGCTTCCCCCAGACTACCGGGATAGGCACTTAGTCGAGCGCGCGCTGGCGCGACGCCAGCAGCGCCCCCACCAGCAAAGCCAGCGCCGAATAGATCAATCCCCGTTGCAGCCCGCCGGGGCCGTCGGCAATCTTGCCGATCACTGCCGGTCCGATGATCTGGCCGAACGCGAACACGGTGGTAAAGGCGCTGATGCCGCCCGACCAGGCGTGCGCGGGCAGGTTGTGGCGCACCAGCGCGGTGGTCGAGGCCACCACCGACAGGAAGATGGCGCCGAACATCATCCCCGACAGGAACACCAGCGGCGGCCACGCGGTCAGCGCCGGCAAGATGGTGGCCAGCCCCAGCAGGGCGTTCAGGATGGCCATCGACTGGCCGCCCTTGAAGCGGTCGAGCATGCCGGCCCAGATGCGCGACGAGGCCATCACGGCCATCCCGAGGGCGGCGTAAAACCAGGTGATGGTGGCCGCGCCCATGCCTTGCTCTTTCAGCAGCGCGATCACGAAGGTCATGTAGGCGATGTAGCCGACGCCGAACATCAGGTAGCCGGCCAGGCCGAAGGCGAACGGGCCGATGCGGAACTGGCCATGCGCGCCCGGCGCGGCCGGCGCGCCGTCGATGCGCGCGGCCACCAGCGCCATGGCGACGGTGGCCGCCAGGCACAGCGCGCCCAGCGCCACCCACGCCCATTGCCACGGGTGGGCGGCGCCCGCGGCGCTGGCAAGCACGCGCGGCACCAGCAGGGCGGCGACGCTGATGCCGGCCCCCGTGCCCCCGTAATAGATGCCGATCAGCAGGCCGGCACGGTCCGGATGCAGCGCACCGAGGCGCGCCGCCAGCACCCCGCCGGCGATGAAGATGCAGGCGCTGGCGATGCCGGCCAGCACCCGCAGCAGCAGCAGCACGGTGGCGTCGACGACCAGCCCGGACAGCATCAACACCACGCCGGCCAGCAGCGCCCCGCCCACCAGCGGGGTTTGCGCGCGCCAGCGCCGCATCAGCGCCGGCATCGACAGGGCACCGATGAAGTAGCCGAGCGCGTTAGCGGTATTCATCGAGCCGGCCAGAAAATAACTCCAGTCCAGGTCGAGCCGCATGGGCGGCAGCAGCAGGGCATAGGAAAAGCGCGCCAGGCCCAGCGAAATGGCGGCGCCCAGCGCCAGCGCCAGCGCCACCAGGTAGGGCCGGCGTGCGGCCAGCGCGGCGCTGGCGGGCGGCTCGCCGGTGGCGGTTTTATAGGCTTGCGTCACTGCTCGCTCCCGTTTGCGCGTGCGCGCTTCATACCCATTGTGCCCGATGTTGGCCGGCTGCCTGGCAGGTCCGAATAATAGAAGCAAGGGGTTGACATTTCTTCCATGTTATTTGGGGGACTGCACTTGCCTGATGTGAGCAGCCGTGCGCGCAAACGGGGCGAAAGATGTGAAAATGGACACTCGCACTTCCCTCACTTTCCAAAGGACACACCATGGCATCTCGTAAAATCGCCGTTATCGTCGGCAGCCTGCGCAAGGAATCGTTCAATTGCAAGGTGGCCAGGACCCTGATGCTGCTGGCGGGGCCGGAGCTGGACATGGAAATTGTCGAGATCGGTAAGTTGCCGTTGTATAACGAGGACGACGATGCCAATCCACCGCCCGTCTACACCGAATTTCGCGATCGCATCAAGGGCTACGACGGCGTGCTGTTCGTCACGCCCGAGTACAACCGCTCGGTGCCGGGGTGCCTGAAAAACGCCATCGACGTCGGTTCGCGCCCGTACGGCCACAGCGCCTGGAGCGGCAAGCCGGCCGGCGTGGTGACGGTGTCGCCCGGCGCGGTGGGCGGCTTCGGCGCCAACCACCACTTGCGGCAGATGCTGGTGTTCTTGAACATGCCCGCCATGGCGCAGCCGGAAGCGTATATCGGCGGCGTCGGCAAGATGTTCGACGGCGACACCCTCAGCAACGACGCCACCCGGGCTTTCCTGCAAACCTTTATCGATGCCTACGCCGCCTGGGTCGAACGCCACGCCGACTGAAACCATGCCCCTGACCCTGGCCCGTATCGACCACATCGTCCTGCGCGTGATACAGCTTGACGTGATGTTGCATTTTTACTGTCAAGTGCTCGGCTGCCGTATCGAACGACGCCAGGACGACATCGGCCTGGTGCAACTGCGCGCCGGCGCCTCGCTGCTCGACCTGGTCCCCGTCGATGGCGTGCTGGGCCGACAGGGCGGGGCGGCGCCTGGCGCCGGGGGCAGAAACGTCGATCACATCTGCTTCCGGGTCGACAGTTTCGACGCCGGCGCCATCGCCGCCCACCTGGCCGCCGCCGGCATCGCGGCCGGCCCGGTGGCATCGCGCTACGGCGCCGAAGGACAAGGACCGTCCATGTACGTACAAGACCCCGAAGGCAATACCATCGAACTCAAGGGCCCGCCCAGTCCCCTGCAATGAGGCCGTCACCATGAACGCCGCGCCCGTGCCCGCCGCCGCCAACACCTTCGGCAAGCCGCCCGACGGCTGGCGCCGCCGTCTCTACAACATCATTTTCGAGGCCGACACCAAGGCCGGGCGCAGCTTCGACATCGTGCTGGTGGGGGTGATCGTGCTGAGCATCCTGGTGGTGGTGCTCGACAGTGTGCCGGGGCTGCACGGCCCCCACAAGAGCGCCATGAACGGCCTCGAATGGTTTTTCACCGTCCTGTTCAGCCTCGAGTACCTGGCCCGGCTCGCCTGCGTCAAGCGCCCCTGGCGCTATGCCACCAGTTTCTTTGGCATCATCGACCTGCTGTCCGTGCTGCCCACGTATTTTTCCCTGTTCGTGCCGGAAGCGTCGGCCCTGCTCGACATTCGCATCCTGCGCCTGCTGCGGGTGTTCCGCATTTTCAAGCTGACCCTGTACATCAACGAATACACCATGCTGGGCGCGGCGCTGCGCGCCAGCGGCCGCAAGATCCTGGTGTTCCTGTCGGTGGTACTGATGGCGGTGCTCATTCTCGGCACCGTCATGTACGTCGTCGAGGGGCCGCAGCACGGCTACACCAGCATCCCGGTGGCGATGTACTGGGCCACCGTCACCATGACCACCGTCGGCTACGGCGACATCACCCCGCAGACGGGGCTGGGCAAGCTGATCGCCTCGTTCATGATGCTGCTGGGCTGGGGCATCCTGGCCGTGCCCACCGGCATCGTGACGGCGGAAATGACCTCGCTGCGCTTTCGCCAGGCCGACCAGGCTGCCCGCCGTGAAGAGGCCCGCCGCTGCGGCGCCTGTGGCAGCGGCGGCCATGGCCTTGACGCGCATTTTTGCAAGGATTGTGGGGCGGAATTAACGGGGAAACAAACAAGTCGCGATGCCCCGCACGTTTGATTTATATCAAACGTCGGGGATGATGAAAGCCTAACCTTATTACTTGAGTCACCCACGAAAGCAGTAGCAAACCGGGGTGGCCATTCCAATGCCAAGCAAACTTCCCGGCCTTGCTGCCGTGGGCAAGCTATTGCGTGGCAGTTCGTTAGCTCATCCATAAATTCGCAAAGAGGACTAAAAATGTTTCCATTCTCCCAAGCTGTTACCCCTGCTGTCCGCACGCACCTGGACGCCCAGGTGTCCTTCATGAACGATCTGTCGAAATCGATGTTCAAATCGTTCCAGCAAATGTGCGACCTCAACATCCAGCTGGCGCAGACCATGCTGGAAGAAACCACGACGGCGGCCCAGCACATCTCCACCCACACCCGTCCTACCGAAGCGATTAGCGCCGCCAGCGCACGCGCCCAGCCCACCGCGGAAAAACTGCGTGCCTACCAGCAGCACCTGTCGCGCGTGGCGGCCGACGCCCAGGTCGAACTGGCCCGCGTCACCGAGCAGCACGTGCAGGAAACGAGCCGTACCGCCAAGGCCCTGGCCGACGAGGTGCAGCGCGTGGCCTCCGAAGAAACCGAGCGGGGCATGCGCAACCAGCAGGACGCCATGCGCAACTTCACCGACCCGTTCAAGGAAATCACCCAGCAGCGCGGTGACAGTGCCCGCGGCCAGAGCGACGGCGCCGATGGCAATGTCGGCACGGCCAGCAGCACCGGCAAGCAGCCGCCGACCACGCCTGCCAGCGCAGGGACGGGTCGCAGCGGCGGCGCTGCCGCCCACTAAAGCGGCGCCGCACTGAGGCGAGCAGGGGGGGGCGGGCACCACACGTGCCGGTCCCATTTACAAGCACCTGCGAGGGACTGGCGTTGGACGCCGGTCCTTGTCTCATGACATGGCTGACCAGCCTACCGGTCAGCCAGAGCGCGACGATTGCCTCCCCCGCGCCATCGCGCTCACGCGGCCAGCGTCCGCCCGCCAGGGGCAGCTTCGACCCTGTCCGCCGCCGCCCGCGGCCCCAGCCCGAACAGCGGCCGCAACACGCCCACCCGCCTGACGATCTCGAAAACCGCAAAGCTGCCGCACACGGTGAGCACCACCAGGATGGACCCTTCCGTCAGCGGCGCCAGTCGCACCGGTTTCAGGTAATGGGCCATCAGCACGATCAGGGTCTGGTGCACGATGTACACGGGGAACACCGCCTCGGCCAGGTAGCGCCGCCTGGCACTGTCGCCATTCAAGTGGCGATACGCAAAGCCGCAGGCCGCGACGATCGCCGTCCACTGTCCCAGCGCATACACGAGCCGCTGCACGGGCTGCAGCCAGGCCATGGTGGCGGCCGGGACCAGCTCATCGGGCAGCGAAAAATAGACCTTTAACATGGCCCACACCGCCAGCGCCAGGCCCAGCGCGACGAAGCGCTGGCGCGCCATCGATGCCCACACGGCGCCCTGGCGGGCCAGCAGCGCGCCCGTGAGGAAAATGCTGAGGTAGACGGCGTGATTGAACCAGTCGTCGAACAAGGCGTGGGTCACGGGGAAACGGTCGAGCAGGCCGAGGCGGATCGCCGCCAGCAGCGCGCTGGGCAGCACCAGCAGGCGCCACCCGCTGAGCAGGCGGCCGAACCCCGCCGACCAGCGCTCCCAGTGCTGGCCGCTGACGGCGAACAGCGCCGCCAGCAGCATGCTGTAGGCCCATAAATACACCACGAACCACAGGTGATTCCAGGTCGGCATCACCAGGTGGGTGCCGGGGCCCGTCACGAAGCGGCGGTCATTGTGCAGGTACAGGCCGAGGAAGTCGCCGTAGCTGCCGGTGTAGCCGAATTTTTCGATCACCTCGCAAAACGGCTGGGGCGGCACGATCACCAGCATGCCAAATACCAGCGGCAGCAGCAGGCGCCAGCTGCGCCGGCGCACAAAGCCGGCCGGCCCGGTGCTGCCCAGCATCAGCCGCGAGGCGACCCCCGCCACCAGGAACAGCAGCGCCAGCCGCCACGGCCCCGACAGCATCATCAAACCCTCGATGGCGTCGCTGGCGTACGGGCTCTTGACGTGCCAGTCCCACTTCACGTAATACATGCCGACGTGGTACAGGATCAGGACAAAGAATGCGACGATGCGCACCCAGTCAAGAAAATACAGGCGGCCGCCGGCGGACGGCGCGACGGTGTTGGAAGGGGCTGGCATGGCGCTGGACTCCATAAGAAGGATCGAGCAGCCAAGGTAGGGCCAGCGGCGCGCGCGCGCCAGCGCAATGGGGAGAACGGGGCGCAGGGCGGGGTGAAGCGGCGCGCTGACGCTACCCTGGCGCGCCCGGTCGCACGATCAGGCGAGCTCGTCGTCGCCGCCGGCCAGCCGCGCCAGCAGGGCGGCGCGGTACTGGCGGCTCAACGGCACCCGCGCGCCGCCGCGCAGCACCAGTTCGCCATCACCCTTGTCGCCGCTGACGACGTGCTCAATCCACGCCAGCTGCACGGCGGCGCGCCGGTGGCAGCGGACGAAGCGGGGGCCCAGGCCCGCCACCAGCGTCGCCAGCGCTTGCCGCAGCAGGGGCTGCGCGTCGGCGCAGTGCAGCACCACATAGTTGTCGGCCGTTTCGATCCAGCCGATCTGTTCGACCCGCACCACCCGCGTCACCCCCCGTTCGCTCACCAGCAACTGGCGCAGCGGCAGGCCATGCGGCGGCGCCGGCGCTGGCGTGGCCGCGCGCAGTTGCTGGCGCACCCGCCCCAGCGCGCGCTCGAGCCGCGCCAGGTCGTAGGGTTTCAACAGGTAGTCGATGGCGTTGGCGTCGAAGGCCGGCACGGCGTACTGGTCGTAGGCGGTGACGAACACCACCAGCGGCGCCGGCGCCGGCAGCGACGCCGCCACTTCCAGGCCGCTCGCCTCGGGCATCTCGATGTCGAGGAAGATCACATCGGGCCGCGCCAGCGCGCTCAGCGCCAGCGCCTCGACGCCATCGCGCGCCTCGTCGATGTGCAGCGCGGCGCCGTCGGCGCACTGGCCGAGCAGGCGGCGCAGCCTGGCGCGCGCCGGCTGTTCGTCGTCGACGATGAGAATGCGCATCAGGGCGGGCAGGGCAGCAGCAGGGTGGCGCGCACGCCGGCCGGCGCCAGTTGCTCGAGCGTCAGGCTGGCGCGCGCCCCGTGCAGCATCGCCAGGCGCGCGCGCAGATTGGCCAGGCCGATGCCGCTGCCCGCTGCGGGACCTGCCGCATTGGCCGCCGCCAGCACACCGGCATCGTCCTCGAGCACCACCCGCAGCACGCCCTCGCTGGCGTCGAGCGTGGCCGTCACGTCGATGCGGGTGAGGCCGCGGCGCCGCTCCACCGTGTGTTTGAAAATATTCTCCAGCAGCGGCTGCAAGCTCAGCACCGGCAGCGGGCAGGCCAGCGCGCGCGCGGCGATGGCGTCGGTGTTCCAGTTGATGCTGGCGCGTTCGCCGAAGCGGGCCAGCATCAACTGGCCGTAGCCGCGCAGCAGCCGCAGCTCGCTCGACAGGGGCGCCTCGTGCCGCTCGCCCGCCTCGAGCGTGGCGCGCAGCACGGCGGCCAGTTCGATCAGGGTGGCGTCGGCCTGCTCGACGTCGCTGTGCATCTGCGCCGCGATGGTGTTGAGGGCATTGAACAGGAAATGCGGCTGCATCTGCTGGGCCAGTCGGTGCAACTGGGCCTGGCGCAGCAGGACGTTGGCCTGTTCGGCGCGCAGCTTGGCCGCCAGCAGCTCACGGTAGGACAGCATGCCAAAGCGTACCGCCGTGAACAGGCCGATGAACACCGTCAGTTTGAGCGACTCGTAGAACAACAGTTCGGCGGGCGGGCGGTGCGAATATGCCTGGCCCATCTCCGCGTACACGGCGTGGCGGATGCCGAACACCAGTGGGGTAAACAACAGCCAGAAATACGGCAGCCACAAGGCCTGCTGGCCGAACCAGCGCCACGGCGTCGCCAGCAGCGCCTGCGAGCGCCGGGTCAGCCGCAATTGCAGCAGCATCAGGGCGGTCCCCACCAGCATCGACGAGCACTCCCACAACAGCGGCTGCCAGTACTGGCTGCCGGCCCCGCTGCGGGCGTAATCCTGCACGCTCACCGCCATCATCAATGTGGCGAACAGCAGCCAGGCCAGCACGAAGCCGAGCAGGGCGCGCCGGCTCCAGGCGGGCGCGCCCTGCTCGCTGTCCTCAGTCGTCATCGTCGTCGGCGCCGACGGCGTCCTTGATCTTTTTCGCCCGCTCGGCGTCGAGCCCGGCGCGCATGGCGCCCACCTCGCCCATGAACGCGTCGACGCTGTGATCGCGCGCGATGCGGGTGGCCGGCGGCAGAATCACCGACATGTACAGTTCGTCGCCGGCGCGCCCGCTGCGCTGCTCGTTGCCGATCACCGTCAGGCCCGAGCCGAGCAGGCCCAGCAGAGCGCATACGATGGCGAAATGGCGGACGCTGTTCGGCTTGACCGTCACCAGGTGGTAGAACAGCATCAGCGCGCTGATCGCCACCGCCACGTGGGCGCCGTAGCGGGTGATCGCTTCGAACGACAGGCTGAACGCCACCAGCGACGAGAGCAGCTTGTAGGCGGTGATGGCGGCCACGCCGCAGCCGAACACGAACAGGTGGCGGCCCAGGCGCGCATGGCGGCCGAACAGGCGGTTGGCGAAGGCCCAGCCGCCGCACCAGACCAGGGCGGCGCCGATGCCGTAGGCGAGCGCCTGCAGGTAGCGGATCAGCTGGAATGGCTGGGTGTCGCTGAGCCAGACCGTCAACAGCGAGGTCAGGCCGATCAGCAGCAAGCCGACCAGGCCGGGCAGGCCGCCTTCCCAGCTGTGGCGGGTGCGGTCGATCTGCTCGGGCGGCACGGGAAAATCGGCGCCGCGCACGCGCAAGCTGGTGTGACCCAGCCGCACCACGGTGTCGCCCGTCAGGGTCAGCGCGACACAGCGCTTGCCGCGATGGATCACGCCATTGGTGCTGCCCAGGTCGCGCAGCACCAGGGCGCCGCCGGCGTCGCGTTCAATGATGGCGTGGCGCGGCGCGCAGTGGGCGTCGTCGACGATGACGTCGTTGTCGTAGCCGCGGCCCAGCCGGATCGGCGTCGTCGCCACCTGCTGGCGCTGCAGCACGTCGCCGTTTCTGGCCAGCGTCTCGACGAAATACGGCGCGTTCATGGCGCTCCCGCGCGGTAGTGCGTGCGCGGGCGCTGGCTGGGCGTGCGCCTGCATGGTGTGCTCATCGTTCATCGCTTGCCGGCGCGGCCGAGCGCCTCCAGGAAGGCGCGCGTGCTGCGCATGCCGTTTTCGAACGACACGCCGGTCACGTCGATGCGGCTTTGCAGGCTGGCGCGGGCGTCGTCGACGCTGGCGGTGAGCAGGGTGAAGTTGTACAGACCGGGGAATTTGCGGTAGGCGCGCACGCAGGTGACGGCGCGCAGCGGCAGGCTGCGGGTGCGGACGAACTGCTCGGTGCAGCGCGGCCCCGTCAGGCGGGGATCCTTGCTGCGCCCCAGCTTATCGACCTTGAACAGGGTGCTGGCCAGCACCGCGAAGCGCAACTTGTCGAGCGAGCTCGAATGCACATACTGGTGGCTCATCGACACCTGGCCCGTCTGCTGCGAATCGGAGACGAATATCGCCGACTCCATCTGGCAGCTGATGGTGTCGGCCGTAAAACTCGCTTCCGCCTTGACGTTCGAACTGCCCCAGCAGCGCACCTGCTCGGACTCGCGCACCGGCACCTGGTAGGGGCCCATGGCCTTGAGCGACAGCGGCTGCTCGAGCAGCGTGTCGATCATGGCCTTCTGGTGCGCCAGCAGCTGCTGGCCGATCAGCGGATTGAAATCCTTCGGCACGCTCCGTTGCGCCGCCACCGTCTTTAACAGTTCTTGCGCGTAGCGGGCCGGCACCAGGAAGCTGACCAACTCGCCGTCGCGCCGCTTCGACACGTTCACGCCGGCCACAGCGCCCGTGCCGGTGATGCTGGGGCCACCGCTCATGCCGGCGTTGATCGGCCCCGTAAACATCAGCTGGTCGTAAAAGCTGCGGGTGATCACGCCGTTGTAGGCGCCCTCGGAAATGGCGAAGCCCAGGTCAAGTGGATTGCCCAGCGAGTACAGGTACTGGCCCTGGCTGAGCCTGGCAAGCTTGTCGGGGATGGTAAAAAAGCCCGTGCCGGTGCGGTTCACGCGCACCACCGCCAGGTCGTGCAGCACGTCCACCGCCAGCAGTTCGACGGGGCCCCGCTTGCCGTCGGTGCCGACGTATTCGGCCGTGTAGACATCCGGGTCGAGCGCCATTTGCGACACCACGTGGTAATTGGTCAGCACCAGGTCGCTGGTGCCGACCATGAAGCCCGAGCCCACCGTCGACTGGCTGCGGCCGTTTTTGAGCAGCATGCGAATTTGCAGCAGGTCGCCCCGGGCCTTCGAATACAGGTTTTGCGCGGCCGAGGAGGGCGGCGGCAGGGCCGCCGTGTTGTCCACTTCGGGCGGCGCTTGCGGGGTGGCGGCGGGCGCACTGCCGGGCGCTTGCAACTGGCCCGGCGGCGGCGCGGCCACCTGCGCCGCGGCCGGCGCGGCCGCCGGCGCGGCCGCCGGCATGGCGGACGCACCGCCGGGGCAGCACAGCGCGCCGCACAGGGCGGCACTGACACTAATCTGTTGGAAATTCATGCAACCCCAGCGCAAACACGACAAGCCGGACAAGCCAGGCAAACAAGACAAAGTGGACACATTGCTTGCAGCTTAACGTATTTTTGTCGCCATGGGCAGGGCGCCCGGCCTGGCTGTCGCCTACAGTTCGCCGTCCTGGGCGACCGTTTCGGCCAGCGGGGTCATCAGATGGCCCAGCTTGGCCGCCTTGGTGTCGAGGTAGCCCGTATTGAAGGCATTCCGGTTCACCAGCAGCGGCACGCGCTCCGTCACGGCGATGCCGACCTGCTCGAGGGCGGCGATCTTGCGCGGATTGTTGGTCATCAGGCGCACGCGCTCGATGCCGAACTGCGCCAGCATCGGCTGGCACAGGGCGTAGTTGCGCGCATCCGCGTGAAAGCCCAGCTGCAGATTGGCTTCGACGGTATCGGCGCCCGCTTCCTGCAGGCGATAGGCGCGGATTTTATTGACCAGGCCTATGCCCCGACCTTCCTGGCGCAGGTACAGCAGCACGCCGCGGCCTTCCTCGGCGATCTTGCGCAGCGCGCCCTCGAGCTGGGCGCCACAATCGCAGCGCTGCGAAAACAGCACGTCGCCGGTCAGGCACTCCGAATGCACGCGCGCCAGCACCGGCTCGCCATCGTCGACCGCGCCCAGCACCATGGCCAGGTGCTCCTTGCCGGTGGCATGCTCAATAAAAGCATGCAGGGTAAATTGCGCCCATGGCGTTGGCAGGGCGCAGGAGGTGACGTAATCCATTAAATTGGCAGGTGCGGCGACGGTCATTGCGGATCTCTGAATCTGTTTCTGTAGGCGCAAGTGTAGCGGAAATCGCCGTCGTCCGTGGCCGAGCGGCCGGCCCTGGCGGGGATTAATGAAAGTTCAACGGCGCGGTGGCGCGGTTTTGTTCATATCAACAACATTAAGAACAATTCCAATGGACATCAGCCTAAAATGTTGGCGTACATCAACAAATCCGGGGTAACATAAGCATCACCCTGATCATTTCGGCAAGCAGATGACCCAAACAATGCCCGTTGCCTTGCTGTTCTTTCGCGTTCTCGCCGACCGCAGCGGTCGCCCCGCCGCCCTGCTGCTCGATGGCGGCGCGGGCGCGCTCGCCACGCTGGCCGAACTGACGACGGCCGACCATTTCGTCGCGCTGTCGGAGACCATGCCGTGCCTGTTCCGCGCCGGGATGGCGGGCGAGGCGCTGGCCGCCGCGCTGCAGGCGCGCCGCTGGCGGGCGCTGGCGCCGGGCACCCTGTGCCGGGTCGACGAGCGCCTGGTCGCCGAATTTTTGCCGGCCGGCGCCGCCTGGATCGATGGCAACTGGTGCATGGCGCCGCCGCCGAAATCGACCGGCGCGCAGGCCGCCTCGCGCGTGACGGCCCTGCAGATGGTGCAACTGGTGGCGGTCGACGCCGACACCCATGAAATCGAAGCGCTGCTGCGGCGCGACCCGACCCTGTCGTATAACCTGCTGCGGCTGGTCAATTCGCTGGGGGTGGGGGGCGGGCGCCGCATCACCAGCTTTTCGCAGGCGCTGCTGCTGCTGGGCCGCCAGCAATTGCGGCGCTGGCTCAACCTGATGCTGTTTGCCGCCCGCCAGGGCGACATGCGCTCGAACATGCTGCTGGCGCGGGTGGCCATGCGGGCGCGGGCGCTGGAACTGCTGGCGCGCGCGCGCGGCCTGGACAAGACCAACCAGGAGCAGGCTTTCATGGCCGGCATGTTCTCGCTGCTGGGCGTGTTGTTCGGCATGCCGCTGGCCGAAGTGCTGGCGCCGCTGACGCTGGGCGAAGCGGTGCACGCGGCCCTGCTGCGCCGCGAAGGCGAACTGGGGGTCCTGCTCACGCTCTATGAAATGGTGGAGATGGGCGACTTCGACGGCGCCGCCGCCCGCCTTGACGGCTTGCAGATCGCCCCCGCCGACTGCAACGATGCGATGGTCGATGCCGCCTTGTGGATGCAGGGCGCACTGCGCGAAACCCAGGCCACCCATGGCTGACAGGCAGCTCGAGCGTTGTCTGCGCCTGGCGCGCACGGCGCGTGCGCTGGCCCGGCAGGTCGGCGCGCTGGTCGACACCGCCGACGGCGACGACGCCCACCTCGACGACAGCGCCGGCCGCCTGGGCGCCACCCTGGCCGAACTGGAAGCGGCGCTGGCGCTGGCCTGCGCCGCCACGCCGCCCGCGGCCGTCGTTGAGCCGGCCGGCCTGTCGCTCGACCTGGCCGGCTACCTGACCGGCTGGAACGACGCCGCCGTCGCCCTGTTCGGCTACACGCGCGCCGAGGCGATCGGGCAGCACGCGTTCTTCCTCGACGCCGACGAGGCCGACGAGGCCGACCTGACGGACCTGCTGCTGGGGCACGGCGAAGCGGTGGTCAATGTCCTGCGGCGCACCAAGGGCGGCGCCACCATCCGCGTCGCCATGCGCGTGACCGCCATCGCCGACGAGGGCGGCGAGGTGGCCGGCATGCTGGTGACGATGACGCCGGTGCTACCCGCGTCCGCGCTGGCGCCGGCGCCAGCAGGCGCCGACCCCTGCCGCCAGCTGGTGTTGAGCGACTCCGACAAGATCCGCCTGCACGCGCGCATCATCGAAGACAGCGACCAGGGTGTGCTGATCGCCGACGCCGACGAACGGATCGTCTCCTCGAACGCCGCCTTCACCCGCATCACCGGTTACAGCGCCGCTGAACTGATCGGCAAGACTCCCGAGATGCTCCGTTCGGGCGTGCACGACGCCGCGTTCGGCGCGCGCGTGCGCGCCGCCATCCACGGCGAGGGCAGCTGGCGCGGCGAAATCGTCGGCAAGCGCAAGAACGGCGAGCTGTTTCCCCAGTCGGTGAGCATCAGCGTGGTGCGCGATGGTGACGGCGCCATCACCCACACGTTTTCGTTTTTTTCCGATATCAGCGTGCACAAGGACGCCGAAGCGCGCATGCAGCGCATGGCCAACTACGACAGCCTGACGGGGCTGCCCAACCGCAGCCTGTTCAACCACCTGGTCGACCAGATGCTCAGCGAGGCGCGCCGCGCCACCGAGTACGGCGCCGTGCTGGTGGTGGAAATCGACCGCATCGCCGCCGTCACCGACTCGCTCGGCCATGCGGTGGGCGACCAGGTGCTGGCCGAGGCGGGGCGGCGCCTGCGCGCGGTGCTGCGCGACGCCGATATCCTGGCGCGCCTGGACGGCGCCAAGTTCGGCATCGCGCTGCCGTTCATCGAAAAGCGCGAGCACGCCGGCCTGGTGGCGCAAAAGCTGCTGCAGGCGCTGGCCGCGCCGATCGATGTCGGCGGCCAGCGGGTGCGGGTGGGCGCCCACATCGGCATCGCCGTCTACATCGAGGACAGCACCGACACCGCCTCGCTGATGCGCTACGCCGAGGTGGCGGTGGCCAAGGTCGACCTGAACGGCGCCGAGCGCTTCCTGTTTTACAGCGAAGAGATGGACCAGCGCGCTAAGGACCGCATCCGGCTGGAAAACGAGCTGCGCGCGGGACTGGCCAGCGGCCAGCTCGAGCTGCACTACCAGCCCAAGGTGAGCCTGCGCAGCGGCCGCATCGTCGGTGCCGAAGCCCTGATTCGCTGGCGCCACCCGGAGCGCGGCATGGTGCGCCCGGACGAATTCATTCCACTGGCCGAAGAGACGGGGCTGATCCTGGAAATCGGCGAGTGGGTGCTCGACGAGGCCTGCCGCCAGATCCGCGCCTGGCGCGACGCCGGCCTGGCCATGCCGCCGGTGGCAGTGAACCTGTCGGCACGCCAGTTCGACCGCAAGCTGCCCGCCTTCGTCCAGCAGGTGCTCGAGCGCCACGGCGTGCAGCCCGAGCAGATCATGCTGGAAATTACCGAGAGCCTGCTGGTGGGCGGCGCCGACAATGTAATCGCCATCATGAACGAGCTCGTGGCGATGGGCCTGGCGCTGGCGCTCGACGATTTCGGCACTGGCTATTCGAGCCTGGCCTACCTGAAAAAATTCCCCATCAGCACTCTGAAAATCGACCGCTCCTTCGTGATCGGCCTGCCGTACGAGGAAAACGACTGCGCCATCGCGCGCGCGATCGTCACCATGGCCCAGCAGTTGCGCCAGGAAATCGTCGCCGAAGGGGTGGAAACGCCCGAGCAGATGCAGTTTTTACGGGAGCTGGGCTGTGACCAGCTGCAGGGCTGGCTGTTCAGTCCAGCGGTGCCGGCGGCCGATTTCGCCGCCATGCTGGGCGACGGCGCGCGGCTCGAACTGGCGCGCCAGCCGTGATGGCTGACGCTGGGGCGCTCTAGCGCCGCAGCGGGTCGAGCAGGGACCGCAAATCGTTGTGATCGAGCTCATACATGATCGCCAGCAGCTCGCCCAATTCCCCTTTGGGCATGCCCTGGCTGGCGAACCAGCCCAGGTAGTGGCCGGGCAAATCGGCAATCTTGCGCCCCTTGTATTTACCGTACGGCATTTCTCGGGTCAGCAGCAGTTGCAAATGTTCGGGTTTCATGCGCGCCACTCTACCATCCCGCGCTAGAATAGTCGGTGGAGGACTCCCGTATGAACAACCATTTTGATCTCGAACGTTTCGTTCAGGCGCAAGATCCCGTCTACGCCAGCGTGCTCGCAGAGCTCGAGTCGGGCCACAAGCGCACGCACTGGATGTGGTTTATCTTTCCCCAGATTGCCGGCCTCGGCAGTAGCGCCATGGCGCGCAAGTACGCCATCGCCTCGACCGACGAAGCGGCCGCCTACCTGGCCCACCCCGTGCTGGGCAAGCGCCTGCGCGAGTGCGGTGCGCTGGTGCTGGCGCTGCACGGCAAGGATATCGGCACCATTTTCGCCAGTCCCGACGACCGTAAATTCCATTCCTCGATGACGCTGTTTTCCGAAGTGGCGCCCGACGAGGCGGTGTTTCAGGACTGCATCAACGAATTTTTTGACGGCTTGTCGGACGAAGCCACGCTCGACCGGCTGTAGGGGAAGGGCGCAGCGGCAGCAAGCGGACGGTGCGGGGTGGCAACATGCGTATAATCGCTGGCTTGTCCGACCCTACATTGCATGGAAAATTTCCCCTATGGCTTCAACTCCCGATAACATCAGCATGGCGGTGTTCTGCGATTTCGAAAACGTCGCCCTGGGCGTCCGCGACGCCAACTACGAAAAATTCGACATCAAACCGGTGCTCGAGCGCCTGCTGCTCAAGGGCAGCATCGTCGTCAAAAAAGCCTATTGTGACTGGGAGCGCTACAAGGGCTTCAAGGCGACCATGCACGAAGCGAACTTCGAGCTCATTGAAATTCCCCACGTGCGCCAGTCGGGCAAGAACTCGGCCGACATCCGCCTGGTCGTCGATGCCCTCGATCTGTGCTACACCAAGTCGCACGTGAACACCTTCGTGATCATTTCGGGCGACTCCGATTTCTCTCCGCTGGTGTCGAAACTGCGCGAAAACAACAAGCAGGTGATCGGCGTGGGCGTCAAGCAGTCGACCTCGGACCTGCTGGTGGCCAACTGCGACGAATTCATTTTCTACGACGACCTCGTCCGTGAAGTCAAACGCGCCGCCGCCAAGCGCGACGAGCGCAAGTCGCAGCCGGCGCAGGTGTCGTCGTCCGGTTCGGGCCGCCGCGCCCCCGACGACAAGAACGACAAGCGCAAGGAAGAACTCGAATCGCGCAAGGCCCAGGCGATCGACATGGTGGTCGAAATGTTCGACGCCCTCGTCTCCGAGCGTGGCGACAGCGGCAAGATCTGGGCATCGCTGCTCAAGGACACGCTCAAGCGCCGCCGTCCTGAATTTAACGAAACGTATTTCGGCTTTCGCACCTTCGGCAACCTGCTCGAAGAAGCGCAGGCGCGCGGCATGCTCGAATTTGGCCGCGATGAAAAATCCGGCGCCTACGTCTACCGCAGCGCCGCCGGCCAGGCCGTGCGCAGCGCCGACGCCCGCGTCGAACTCGAAGCGGACAACGACATCGATGGCGAGCAGGTCGACCTGAACGGCGGCGGCACTGCCAACGACAGCGATGCCATTTCGCCGGAAATGGCCGCCTTGCTGCATCCGACCGCGCCGCTCGACAGCACCGATGCCGTGGAAGCAGCCGCACCGGTGACGGCGGGCGATACGGCGCGCCGTCCGGCCCGCCCTGAGCCGGCCCGTGGCCGTGGTCGCGGCCGTGGCCGCACCGATTTCCGCGCGCCCGTCTCGCCGCAAGCGCAGACGGACGAGGCCCCGTTCGAGGCGGCCGAGGCAGCTGTGAGCGCGGCGCCCGTGGCGGTGGCCGAGGTGCTCGACGATGCCGTGACCGAGGTGGTGGCCGATTCGGTAGCCGATTCGGTAGCCGATGCAGTGTCCCGTGAAGCGGCCTATGAAGCGGCCGAGCAGGCCGCCGATGAGGCTGCCGAGCACGCTGCCGGTCAGACCATCGACCCGGCCTCGGCGCACAGCGACTCGGCCGAATGGAACGAGGATTCGCCGTTCCCGCCACCGGCTGCGGAAAAGCGCCGCAACGCGCGCGCGCCGGCACGCAAGGGGGCCGCCAGCAAGGGCGCCACCGGCAAGCCAGGCGCCAGCAAGCCAGGCACCAGCAAGGGCGCCACCAGCAAGCCAGGCACGAGCAAGCCAGGCACGAGCAAGGGACGCGGCGCGTCCGCGCCAAAGCAGCAGGACGACAACATCGGCAATGTGGCCGCGTCGGCCGAGCGCTTGCAGGTCGATGGCAACATCGACCCGGCGCCAGTTGCCGCCACCCCCGCCCGCAAGGCGCCCGCGCGCAGCCGTCGTCCGGCCAAGCCGAAGGCCGACCAGTAAGAACCTATCCCGGTAGGTAGGAGGAAGCGGATTGCGACGCATGGCAGCCGAGGGCAAGGCGCGAGGATGACGCATGGCGAGCCATGCGAAGACGAGCAACGCCGCCATCGGTTGCCAGGCACGCAAGCAGCGACTCCAACCTACCAGGATAGGTTCTAAGCGCCAGCGTCGTCTCTCTTGCCGCCTGGCAGGGGGGCGACGTGCCGGCGAAATCGGCGCACACTGGGGGCGTCCAGCCAATCGCGCTGTCGCCACCTTTCGAAGGAGCGCGCCGTGCCGCAATCTGTTCGCCCCGCTTCGCCGCGCCCGCTGGCGCTGTTTGCGCTCGCGCTCGCCGCTGCCCTGGTATTGCCGGGGCACGCCGCCGACCGGGCCGATACGCCCGCCCCGAACCATCCCCTGATCGGCGTCTGGCGCCTGAGCCTCGACGCTGGCCGCTGCGCCGAAACTTACCGGTTTCGGCAGGACGGCAGCAGCCTCGTCACCAGTGCCGGCGAAGTCTCCGAAAGTGCCTATGCGATCGGCGCCAAGCCCAGCGCACGCGGCTTTTACAAGCTGGAAGACCGCATCGTGCGCGACAACGGCAAGCCCGATTGTTCCGGCGAAGTCATGCGGGTGGGCGCTCGCACCACCAACTACCTGCAGTTTCATCCGGGCGGCGACATGTTCCTGATGTGCGCCTCCGAGACGCTCGATGTGTGCATCGGGCCGTTCGAGCGCATCCGCGGCGAAAAAATATAGGCGGGCGCCAGCGCGGCCCGGCGGCGCCAGTGCCGCCACCGGGGCAGTTCAGTGTATATTGCTGCCGACCACTTTAATACCAGCCTCCCATGTCGCCAGTTCTCCTGTTTTGCATCCTGCTCGCCTATTTCGCCTTGCTGCTGGGGGTCGCCTGGGCCACCTCCCGCAACGCCACCAATGACAGTTTTTTTATCGGCAACAAGTCGAGCAACTGGATGCTGGTGGCCTTTGGCATGGTCGGCACCACCCTGTCGGGCGCCACCTTCATCAGCGTGCCCGGCGCCGTCGGCCGCGACGGCTTCGGCTATGGGCAGATCCTGATCGGCTACGTGCTCGGCTACATTGCCGTCGTCGCCATCCTGCTGCCCCTGTACTACCGGCTCAAACTGACCTCGATCTACAGCTACCTCGACCTGCGCCTGGGCCGCCGCGCCTACCAGAGCGGGGCCGGCTTCTTTATCCTGTCGCGCCTGCTGGGCGCCACCGCGCGCCTGTACCTCGTGGTCAACATCCTGCAAGTGATCATTCTCGACCGCCTGGGCGTGCCGTTCTGGCTGACCACCCTGGTGATTCTCGGCATGATCCTCGTCTACACCTACCAGGGCGGGGTCAAGACCATCGTCTGGACCGACACGCTGCAAACGACCTGCATGCTGATCGGCCTGGTGGCCTGCGTCGGCTTCCTGCTGCACCAGCTCGACCTGAGCGTGGGCCAGTCGCTGGTGCAGATGGATGCGCGCGGCCTGTCGCGGGTGTTCACGGCCAGCCCGGACAGCCCCAGCTTCTGGCTCAAGCAAATCGTCGCCGGCATGTTTATCGTCATCACCATGACGGGCCTGGACCAGGAGATGATGCAGAAAACCATCTCCGTCAAGACCCTGGCCGACTCCCAAAAAAATCTCCTCGCACTCACCGTGGTGCTCACCGTCGTGCTGTCGCTGTTCCTGTTCCTGGGCGGCTTGCTGCACCTGTACGCGCCGCTGGTGGGGGTGACGGCCACGGGCGACCAGTTGTTCCCCGCCATCGTCACCGGCCACTTGCCGCCGACGGTGCAGGTGATTTTCCTGATTGCCCTCGTGTCGGCCCTGTTCCCCAGCGCCGACGGCGCCATTACGGCGCTGACCTCGAGCACCTGCATCGATCTGCTGGGCCTGCAGCGCGCCGACAGCGCCTGCGGCGCACTGGGCGAGGCGGCCAAGGTGCGCCTGCGCAAGGCCATCCACCTAGGCTACGCCGGCCTGTTCCTGCTGCTGGTGCTGGTGTTCAAGGCCATCGACAGCCCCAGCATGATCGGCGTGATCCTCAAGCTGGCCGCCTACACCTACGGACCGTTGCTGGGTCTGTTCGCTTTCGGGCTGCTCACGCGCCGCAGCGTGGCCGACCGGCTGGTGCCTGTCGTCGCCATCGGCGCGCCGATTCTGTGCGCTGTGCTTGAGTTTAATCAAGCGCACGTGTTCGCCAGTTACCGGTTCGGCCTTGAACTCCTGATACTCAACGGTATATTCGTGTTTGCGGGTTTGTGGATGATTTCTCGCCCGCAACAGGTGACGCGGCTGGCCACGGCGGCGTAGCCGCCACCGGCACTTTGTCGTACAGTGATAAGTAATGGTCGCTGCGTGCGCAGCGTCCTTCGTGCTTTATTTAATATTTAACCTTGCCGGTGGAGAACCGATGTCCTTCAAACCCCTGTCAGCCCTGCGCCGTGGTTTCGGCTTGTTCTGGCGCACCCTCGACGCCACCCGGCGCACATTTTTCAACCTGCTGTTCCTGCTGATCCTGGTCGTGCTGGTGATGGCGCTCTTTAGCGGCGGCATCAAGCCGCTGACACCGAAGACGGCGCTGGTGATCAACCTCAAGGGCGCCATCGTCGAGCAGTCCAGCGGCAGCGTGCAGGACACCTTGCTGGCCAACGTCAACGGCGAATCGCGCCGCCAGGTGCAGTTGCGCGACATCCTCACCGTGCTCGACGCGGCCGCCACCGACAAGGGCGTGGGCAGCGTGGTGCTGATGCTGGAAGACCTCGATGCGGCCGGCATGGCCCAGCTCAATGACATCGGCGCCGCCATCGACCGCGTCAAGGCTGCCGGCAAGCCCGTCGTCGCCTGGGCCGGCAACTACGACCAGCGCCAGTACCTGCTGGCCTCGCACGCCACCGAGGTCTACCTGCACCCGATGGGCATGGTCAACGTCAAGGGTTTCGGCCGCTACCGCAATTACTACCGCGACGCCCTCGACAAGGTGGGCGTGACCGTCAACCTGATGAAGGTGGGCACCTACAAGAGTTTTGCCGAGCCCTACATCGGCAACGGCCCGTCCGACGCCGCCGCCGAAGCCGAAGCGGTGCTCTACAACGCCTTGTGGCAGGGCTACACGGCGTCGGTCGAGAAAAGCCGCAAGCTGCCCGCGGGCGCCATCAACGGCATGATCGACCAGTTGCCCCAGTTGATGGAGGCTGCCGGCGGTGATGGCGCCAAGGTCATGCTGCAAGCGAAACTGGTCGACGGCCTGACAACCCGCGACGAACTGCGCGCCATGATGATCAAGCGGGGCGAGTACGACAGCGACGGCAAGAGCTTCCGCCAGATCGGTTTCGACGATTACCTGGGCCGCCACCGGCCGAAAGTGTTCGGCGACGCCGTCGGCGTGGTCGTCGCTTCCGGTGAAATCACCGACGGCAGCGCCGGTCCCGGCGCCATCGGCGGCAACTCGACCTCGAACCAGATCCGCCGCGCCCGCGAGGACGATCAGATCAAGGCGGTGGTGCTGCGCGTCGATTCGCCCGGCGGCAGTGCGTTCGCCTCCGAGCTGATCCGGCGCGAACTGGAACTCACGCGGGCCGCCGGCAAGCCCGTGATCGTCTCGATGGGCAATGTCGCCGCCTCGGGCGGCTACTGGATTGCCATGGCGGCCGATGAAGTCATCGCCGACCCGGCCACCATCACCGGCTCGATCGGCGTGTTCGCCATCCTGCCCACGGCCGAGAAAGTGGTCGACAAGCTCGGCGTGCACACGGCCGGCACCACCACCACCTGGCTGGCCGACGCCTACAATCCCCTGCGTCCGCTCGACCCCCGCTTCCGCCAGCTGGTGCAGAGCAGCATCAACCATATTTACAGCGAGTTCACCACCCGCGCCGCCAGCGCCCGCAAGACCACGCCGGCGAAAATCGACGCCGTCGGCCAGGGCCGGGTGTGGACGGGCGCCCAGGCGCGTGAGCGGGGCCTGGTCGACCGCCTGGGCAGCTACGAAGACGCCCTGAAGGCGGCCGCCGCGCGCGCGAAGTTGCCGGCCGACTATCGGGTCGCCTACATCGAACGGGAAAGCAACCGCGTCGAACGCTTCTTGAACATGTTCGGCGCCTCGGCCTCGCAGGCCCTGACGATCCAGCTCAAACTGGGCATGCTGCCCACCGGCCTGCCCGCGTCGAGCGTGAAGGAAGTGGCCCGGGACATGGCATGGTTGTCGGAGCTCAATAGCGGCAAAGAGCCGTTTGCCGCCATCACCCACTGCCTGTGCAGCATGCCGTGACGGCGCCCGCGCAGGTTTTTATGTAGCGGTTTTGTAACACCATGTACGAACAGCCCGGCAACACCGCCTCCCTCGGGAGGCGGTGTTTTTTTTCATGCTTGTTAAACATCAATTCATGCCACATGACACGCTTTTGTACAGACATCTGTACGTTGTGAAACATAGTGAATGGGTCTGCCATGTTACAGTTTGCTGTGTATTTGTTACCATTTTGACCAAGGAAAAGCATGCAGCAGCCGCCCGTCGACAAAACCGTCCTCCCGAATTCTCCCCGTAGTGGCCGCAGCAAGCTGATCGGGACGATTGTCGCCATCGCCGCCATGATCGGGCTGGGCTGGCTGGCCTGGCACCTGACCCATCCCGCCGCCGACCCCGGCGCCGCGGGCGCGGGCGGCGCACGCGCCGGGCAGGGCGGTGGTGGTGGCGGGCCCGGCGGTGGCCGGCGCGGCGGCGCGCCCGCCACCACGGTGGGCGTGGCCACGGCCGAGACGATGGATATTCCCGTCGTCATCGATGCCCTCGGCACCGTCACCGCGGCGGCCACCGCCACCGTGCGTCCCCAAGTGTCGGGCGTGCTGCAAAAAATCCATTTCAGCGAAGGCCAGCTGGTCAAGGCCGGCCAGGTGCTCGCCACCATCGATCCGCGCGCCTTCGAGATGGCGCTGCTGCAGTCGAGCGGCCAGCGCCAGCGCGATGAAGCGCAGCTCGACAGCGCGCGCCTGACGCTGTCGCGTTACCGCACCCTGCTCGACCAGGATTCGATCGCGCGCCAGGACGTCGACACCCAGGCCGCCCTCGTCAAGCAGCTCGAGGGCACCGTCATGACCGACAAGGCGGCCGAAGGCGTGGCCCGGCTGAACCTGAGCTACACCCAGGTCAAGGCGCCCATCGCCGGCCGCGTGGGCCTGCGCGTGGTCGACATGGGCAACCTGGTGGGCAGCGCGGACGCCGCCGGCATCGCCGTCATCACCCAGCTCGCGCCCATCGACGTCGAGTTTGCGATCGCCCAGGACCAGGTGCCGGCGGTGCAGGAGCGCATCGTCGAAAGCACCGCGCTGCCGGCGCTGGCCTTCGACCGTACCCGCACGAAGCAGCTTGCGAGCGGCCGCTTCAACGCCCTCGACAACCAGGTCGACACCCAGACCGGCACCGTCAAGGCCAAGGCCCGCTTCGTCAACACCGACATGAAGCTGTTCCCCAGCCAGTTCGTCAACCTGCGCCTGGAAGTGCGCAACATCAAGGGCGCCGTGGTGGTGCCCGTCACCAGCTTGCGCCATGGCGCCAGCGGCGACTTCGTCTACGTCCTCAACGCCGACAAGACGGTGTCGGTGCGCGCCGTCACGCGCGGCCAGGCCACCGTCGACAAGGTGCAGGTCGCCAGCGGCCTGAAAGCGGGCGAACAGGTCATCACCGAGGGCGCCGACCGCCTCAAGGATGGCGCCAGGGTAACCTTGCCGGGCGACCGTCCGGCCGCCGGCGCGGGCGGCGCACGGCGCGGCAACCGGGCCGCCGCCGCGGCGGAGGGCGCCAGCGCGCCGGCTGCCACGCCAGCCAGCCCGGCCACCCCGGCCACCCCGGCCACCCCGGCCGCCCCGGCCGACGGCCAGCGCCGCCAGCGCCCCGCCGCCAGCACCGCCCCATGATCGTTCTACTTGAAAACCGGGGCGTGGCCCCGGTGGAGTCGCACCGATGAATCCTTCCGGTCCCTTTATCGCCCGGCCCGTCGCCACCTCGCTGCTGATGCTGGCGATCGTGCTGGCCGGCCTGGTCGGCTTTAAATTTCTGCCCTTGTCGGCGCTGCCGCAGGTCGATTTCCCCACCATCCAGGTGCAGACCCTGTACCCGGGCGCCAGTCCCGAGGTGATGTCGCGCACGGTGACGGCGCCGCTCGAGCGCCAGTTCGGCCAGATGTCGGGCTTGTCGCGCATGAGTTCGACCAGCGCCGCCGGCGTCTCCATCGTCACCCTGCAGTTCGGCCTGGGGCAGACGCTCGACGTGGCCGAGCAGGAAGTGCAGGCGGCCATCAATGCCGGCGGCTCGCTGCTGCCGACCGACCTGCCGGCGCCGCCCGTCTACGCCAAGGTCAATCCCGCCGACGCCCCCGTGCTGACGCTGGCGATCACCTCCGACACCATGCCCCTGACCGAGGTGCAGAACCTGGTCAACACGCGCCTGGCGCTGAAGATCAGCCAGGTGTCCGGCGTCGGCCTGGTGTCGCTGTCGGGCGGCCAGCGCCCGGCCGTGCGGATCCAGGCCGATACCGAGGCGCTGGCCTCGTATGGCCTGGGCCTGGACACCCTGCGCAGCGCCATCACCGCCGCCAACGCCAACAGCGCCAAGGGCAGTTTCGACGGCCCCACCCGCTCCTATACCATCAACGCCAACGACCAGTTGCTGGCCGTGCCCGAATACAAAAACCTGATCGTCGCCTATAAAAACGGCGCGCCGGTCCGCCTGACCGACGTCGCCACCGTCGTCGACAGCGCCGAGAACGTCAAGCTGGCCGCCTGGTCGGGCCTCAAACCTGCGATCATCCTCAATGTGCAGCGCCAGCCCGGCGCCAACGTCATCGCCACCGTCGACGCCATCAAGGCGCGCCTGCCCGAGCTGCAGGCGGGCCTGCCGGGCGCGCTGCGCCTGGACGTGCTGGTCGACCGCACCACCGGCATCCGCGCCTCCGTCGAACACGTCGAGCTCGAACTGCTGCTGTCGGTGGCGCTGGTGGTGCTGGTGATTTTCGCTTTCCTGCACAGCCTGCGCGCCACCGTGATCGCCAGCCTGTCCGTGCCGATCTCGCTCATCGGCACCTGCGGCGCCATGTACCTGCTGGGCTACAGCCTGAACAACCTGTCGCTGATGGCGCTGACGATCGCCACCGGCTTCGTCGTCGACGACGCCATCGTCATGATCGAAAACATCGCCCGCTACATCGAAGAGGGCGAGACGCCGATGGCGGCGGCCATCAAGGGCGCCGCGCAGATCGGCTTTACCATCATTTCGCTGACCGTTTCGCTCATCGCCGTGCTCATTCCCCTGCTGTTCATGGGCGACGTGGTGGGCCGCCTGTTCCGCGAGTTCGCCATCACCCTGTCGATCACCATCCTCATTTCCGCCGTGGTCTCGCTCACGCTGGTGCCGATGATGTCGGCGCGCTGGCTCAAGGCGCTCAAGGACGAAAAACCGTCGAAGCTGGCGCGCCACACCCAGGCCTTCTTCGACCGCGTCGTGCACCGCTACGACGGCGCGCTGACCTGGGTGCTGGCACGCCAGGGCCTGACCCTGATCGTCGCGCTGGCCACGCTGGTGCTGACGGTGCTGCTGTACATGCTTATCCCGAAAGGCCTGTTCCCCACCCAGGACACGGGCCAGCTGCAGGCGCGCATCCAGGCCCGCCAGGCGATTTCCTACGATGCCATGGCCACGCTGCAGCAGCAGGCCGCGCGCGAAATCCTGCGCGATCCGGCCGTGTTGTCACTGAGCTCGAACGTGGGCGTGGACGCCGCCAACAACACCATGCTCAACACGGGCAGCATGCTGATCAACCTTAAACCGGGGCGCGCCGACGACCAGGCCACCATCATGACGCGGCTGCGCCAGCGGGTCGCGCAAGTGGCCGGCGCCACCCTGTATCTGCAGCCGACCCAGGACTTGACGATCGACGCCGAAACGGGGCCCACCCAGTACCGCGTGTCGATCGAAGGGGCCGACAACGCCACCGTGACGCAATGGGCCAACAAGCTCGTGGCCCGCCTGCAAACGAGCAGCTCGGTCGTCAACGCCGTCAGCGACGCCGGCGCCAGCGGGGTGGCCGCCTTCATCGCCATCGACCGCGACAGCGCCTCGCGCCTGTCGATCACCGCCGCCACCATTGACGACGCCCTCTACAGCGCCTTCGGCCAGCGCATCGTCTCGACGATTTTCACGGAAACCAACCAGTACCGCGTCATCCTCGAAGCCAAGAGCGACCCGGCGATGTCGATCGAGAGCCTCAAGCGCCTGCCCATCAAGACCGGTTCCGGCAAGCCGACGCCGCTCGAGGCGATCGCCACCATCACCGAGCAGCCGGCGCCCCTGCAGATCACCCGCGTGGCGCAGTACCCGGCCACCACCATCGGCTTCGACACGGCGCCCGGGGTGTCGCTGGGCAGCGCCGTCGACGCCATCCGCGCCGCCAGCGAGGACATCAAGCTGCCGGCCACGGTGACCATGAAATTCCTGGGCGCCGCCGGTGCCTACCAGTCCTCGCTGTCGAACCAGCTGTGGCTGATCCTGGCCGCGGTGGTGTGCGTCTACATCGTGCTCGGCGTGCTGTATGAAAGCTATATCCACCCGCTGACCATCCTGTCGACGCTGCCATCGGCCGGCGTCGGCGCGCTGCTGGCGCTGCTCATTTCCGGCCAGGACCTGGGCGTGATCGGCATCATCGGCATCATCCTGCTGATCGGCATCGTCAAGAAGAACGCCATCATGATGATCGACTTCGCCATCGAGGCCGAGCGCGAACAGGGCAAGAGCGCGCAGGAGGCGATCCACCAGGCGGCCCTGCTGCGCTTCCGGCCGATCCTGATGACGACGCTGGCGGCGCTGTTCGCGGCCGTGCCGCTGATGCTGGGCTGGGGCGAGGGCGCCGAACTGCGCCGTCCGCTGGGCCTGGCCATCTTCGGCGGCCTGATCGTGAGCCAGTTGCTGACCCTGTTTACCACGCCCGTCATCTACCTGGGCTTCGACCGCCTGGCGCAGCGCTTCCGCCGCCGTTTCGGCGGCGACCGGGCCGACGCGCTGACCAATCAGTACTCGCATGGCGCGCTGCTCGAAAGCGCGCCGGTGCCGGCGCCCGAGGCGACGCCATGAATCTGTCGCAGCCTTTCGTGCGGCGGCCGATCGCCACCGTCCTGCTGACGCTGGGGATCGCGCTGGCCGGCATCGGCGCTTTTTTCGTGCTGCCCGTCTCGCCCCTGCCGCAGGTCGATTCCCCGTCCATCTCGGTGTCGGCCTCGCTGCCCGGCGCCAGCCCCGACACCATGGCCAGCAGCGTGGCCACGCCGCTCGAGCGGCGCCTGGGCGTGATCGCCGGTGTCACCGAGATGACCTCGAGCAGCGGCAGCGGCTCGACCCGCATCAGCCTGCAGTTCGAGCTCAATCGCAAGATCGACTCGGCCGCGCGCGAAGTGCAGGCGGCGATCAACGCCGCGCGCGCCGACCTGCCGTCTACCCTGCGCAGCAACCCCACCTACCGCAAGGCCAACCCGTCCGACGCCCCCGTCATCATCCTGGCCTTGACCTCGAAAACCAAGACGCCTGGCCAGATCTACGAAACGGTGTCGAACCTGGTGCAGCAAAAGCTGGCCCAGGTGCAGGGCGTGGGCGACGTCGAAATCGGCGGCGGCTCGCTGCCGGCCGTGCGGGTGGACCTGCTGCCGTACGCGCTCAACAAGTACGGCGTGTCGACCGAAGACGTGCGCGCGGCCATCCAGGCCACCAACGCCAACCGCCCCAAGGGCGCCATCGAAGGCAACGGCAGGCGCCTGCAGATCTATTCGCAGCCGGCCGGCGCCAGCGGCGGGCGCAGCGCCGCCGATTACCGCTCGCTGGTGGTGGCCTGGCGCGACGGCGCCGCCATCCGCCTGCAGGATGTCGCCACCGTCAGTGACGGCGTCGAAAACGTCAACACGCTGGGCCTGTTCAACGGCGAACCGGCGGTGATCGTGCTGGTCACGCGCCAGCCGGCCGCCAACGTCATCGAAACGGTCGACGGCGTGCGCGCCCTGCTGCCGCAGCTGCAGGCGCAACTGCCCAGCGATATCAAGATCGACGTGGCGTCGGACTCGACCAACTCGATCCGCTCCTCGCTGCACGAAGTGGAAGTGACCTTGCTCATCTCGATCGCGCTGGTGGTGCTGGTCGTGAGCGTGTTCCTGCGCTCGGTGCGCGCCACCGTGGTGCCGGCGGTGGCCACGGTGGTGTCCTTGCTGGGCACCTTCGGCGTCATGTACCTGCTGGGCTTTTCGCTCAATAACCTGTCGCTGATGGCGCTGACGGTGGCCACCGGCTTCGTCGTCGATGACGCCATCGTGGTGCTGGAAAATACCGCGCGCCACATCGAAGCGGGCATGGACCGCATGGAAGCGGCGCTGCTGGGCGCGCGCGAAGTCGGGTTCACGGTGCTCTCGATCAGCCTGTCGCTGGTGGCGGTATTCATTCCCCTGCTGTTCATGGGCGGGCAGGTGGGCCGGCTGTTCCGCGAGTTCGCCGTCACGCTGTCGGCGGCGGTGCTCATTTCGCTGGTCATTTCGCTCACCACCACGCCGATGATGTGCGCCTGGCTGCTGCGCAAGACCGATGTCAACAAGCGGCCCGGCCCGCTGGCGCGCTGGTCCGAGCGGGGCTTCGACAAGCTGCAAAAGGGCTATGAGCATGCGCTCGACTGGGCGCTCGACGCCAAGCTGCTGGTGATGGTGATCCTGGTGTTCGTGATCGGCCTGAACGTGTTCTTGTTCTCGGCCGCGCCGAAGGGCTTTTTTCCCCAGCAGGACACGGGCCAGATCAACGGCGGTATCCGCGCCGACCAGTCGATCTCGTTCCAGGCCATGCAGGGCAAATTGCGCCAACTGGTCAACATCATCAAGAGCGACCCGGCGGTGGCCACCGTGGTCGGCTTCACGGGGGGCGCCCGCGCCGGCGGTGGCTTCATGTTCATCAACCTGAAACCGGTCGCCGAGCGCGCCAAGGGCGACGCCGGCCAGGCCGTGATCGCCCGCCTGCGCCCGCAACTGGCCAAGGTGACGGGGGTGTCGCTGTTTCTCAACCCGGTGCAGGATTTGCGCATGGGCGGACGGCAGTCCAACTCGACCTACCAGTACACCCTGAAAAGCGACAACCGCGAGGACCTGAAAAAATGGGCCACCCGGCTGGCCGACGCCATGAAACGCCAGAGCGCGCTGGTCGATGTCGATACCGACCAGGCCGAGAACGGCGTCGAGACCTTCGTCACCATCGACAAGGACAGCGCGGCGCGCCTGGGCATCAGCACGCGCGATGTCGACAACGCCCTGTACAACGGCTTCGGCCAGCGCCAGGTCGCCACCATTTACGATGAGCTCAACCAGTACCACGTGATCATGGGCGTGGCGACCCAGTACGCGCAGTCGCCCGAAGCGCTCAAGGATGTGTACGTGCCGGCCAGGGCGACCACCACCAGCGCGGCCGCCAATCTCACCGCGGCGCGCGATCCGTCGAGCGGCTCGGCGCTGGCCGGCACCGCCTCGAACATGGTGCCGCTGTCGGCCATCGCCAGCTTCGCCGAAAGCGCGACCCCCACCTCGGTGAGCCACCAGGATGGCGAACTGGCCACCACGGTGTCGTACAACCTGGCCGCCGGCAGCAACACGGCGGCGGGCGAAGCGGCGGTGCGCCAGGCGGAGGCGGAGATCGGCATGCCGAATAATGTGCGCGGCAGTTTCCAGGGCACCGCCAAGGCGGCGCAGGACTCCAACAAGGAGCAGCCCTACCTGATCGCCGCCGCCATCGTGGTCATTTACATCGTGCTGGGCATTCTCTACGAATCGCTGGTGCACCCCATCACGGTGCTGTCGACGCTGCCGTCGGCGGGCGTGGGCGCGGTGCTGGCGCTGCTGCTGTTCAAGATGGAGTTTTCCATCATCGCCCTGATCGGCGTGTTCCTGCTGCTGGGGATCGTCAAGAAGAACGCCATCCTGATCATCGACTTCGCCCTTGAGGCCGAGCGTTCGCGCGGCTTGTCGGCGTTTGACGCCGTGCGCGAAGCGTGCCTGCTGCGCTTCCGGCCGATCCTGATGACCACCCTGGCCGCCGCGCTGGGCGCCTTGCCGCTGGCGATCGGTTTCGGCGAAGGCTCCGAATTGCGCCAGCCGCTTGGCATCGCCATCATCGGCGGCCTGATCGCCAGCCAGGTACTGACGTTGCTGACCACCCCGGTGGTGTATGTATTGATGGACAAGCTGCGCCGGCGCGGTCCCGAGGAAGCCGCCTTGAGCCGCGTCGCCACTGCCACCGCGGCCCCGGCCCCGGCGCATTCCTAACCCCGACTGTGACTGACATTTGATGAATTCGACTTTGCGCCCGACCCGCCTTGCCACCCTCGCAGCCTGCCTGCTCGCCGCCGGCCTGCTGGGCGCCTGCGCCGTCGGCCCCGCCTACCAGTTGCCGGCCACGCCGCAGCCGGCCGCCTTCAAGGAAGCCGGCCCGTGGCAGCTGGCGGCCCCCGCCGACGCGCTCGAGCGGGGCCCCTGGTGGACCTTGTTCAACGACGAGCGCCTCAACGAACTGGCCGCACGCGTGCGCGTCGACAACCAGAACGTCGCCGTCGCCGTCGCCAATTACGCCGCCGCCCGCGCCGCCGTGTCCCAGCAGCGCGCGCAGTTGCTGCCGGCGGTGACGCTCAATGGCGGCGCCGACCGTTCCGGTGGCGGCGGCAGCGGCGCCAACAACAAGAGCTATCGCCTGTCGATCGGCGGCAGCTGGGAGCCCGATGTGTGGGGCCGCCTGCGCGCGGGCGTGACGGGCGCCCAGGCCAGCGCCCAGGCCAGCGCCGCCGACCTGGCTTCGGCCACCCTGTCGGCGCAGGGCGAGCTGGCGATCAATTACTTCAGCCTGCGCGAGATCGACGCCGAACGCGCCCTGGTCCGGCAGACCATCACCGGCTATGAGCGGGTGCTGCAGATCACCCGCAACCGCTTCGATGCCGGCATCGCCGCCAGGACCGACGTGCTGCAGGCGCAGACGCAGCTGGCGCAAACGCAGAGCGACGACCTGGGCCTGGAGCGCCAGCGCGCCCAGCTCGAGCATGCGATTGCCATCCTGCTGGGCCGGGCGGCGTCCGACTTCAGCCTGCCGGTGGCGCCGTGGGTGGTCAATGTGCCGGCGGTGCCGGTGGGGGTGCCGTCGAGCCTGTTACAGCGCCGTCCCGACATCGCCGCCGCCGAGCGCCTGGTGGCGGCCGCCAATGCCGACATCGGCGTCGCACAAGCCGCTTATTATCCGAACATCGGCCTGTCCGGCTCGTACGCCACGGGCGGCTCCGCGGTGAGCGACTTGTTCAGCGTATCGACTGCCGTCTGGTCGCTGGGCCTGTCGGCCGCGCAGACGGTGTTCAATGGCGGCGCCACCCGCGCCGCCGTCGCCGGCGCCAGCGCGCGCCAGGAAGCGGCCGCCGCGCGCTACCGCCAGACCGTGCTAACCGCCTTCGCCGACGTCGAAGACCAATTGACCGCCACCCGCATCCTGGCCCAGCAGCAGGTGCTGCGCCGCCAGGCCTCGGACGCGGCCGACCAGGTCGAAACGCAGATCTTGAATCGCTACAAGGCGGGCCAGGTCAGCTACACGGAAGTGGTGCAGGCGCAGGCCACGGCGCTGTCGGCGCGCCGGTCGCTGGCGCAGTCGCAGGCGGAGCGGCAGACGACGGCGGTGGCGTTGATTCAGGCGTTGGGGGGGGATTTTGGCAAACAAAAGTGAAAACCTACTTTTGTTTGATTTGATTTGAGATGCTGAGGGGTACACCGGCTTAGAGGCGCAAAGATGGTCAGGTAAAAATCACTGGCGGAGCCAGATGATTTTTTAGGGGACGCAGACCCGAGTCTGATCTGGCGTCGCCTCGTAGAGTCAATCGATTCGTGCGCGCGGGTTTACTGCGAATCACCGGCGGAGCCAGATGATTTTTTAGGGGACGGAGAGCCGAGTCTGATCTGGCGTTGCCTCGTAGGTTGCCGCGATTTGTGCGCATCGTTTTACTGCCGGGGTAGAATTGTGCTTCGTTGCATGCGCTGTTCCCCGAGGCGATGGCAGATCCGAATCGGGTTTGCGTTCATCTCAAAAAGGCCCGGCTTCGCCGGGAATTTTTGCCTGACTAAACCAAACAAAAGTAGGGTTTCACTTTTGTTTGAAGGAGTTTTATGCGTCTCTTCCTGTTGCCCTTCGTGTCCTTGTTGCCCCTCTTGTTCTCCGCCTGCGCCAGCGTGCCGGCGGGGCCGCCGTGGGTGGCGGTTGCCAGTAATACCAGCGCGGAATTGCGCGGGCTGTCGGTTGTCAGCGCCAGCGTTGCCTGGGCCAGCGGCGCCCGTGGCACCGTGCTGCGTACCGTCGACGGGACCCACTGGCAGGCGCTCCAGGTGCCGGGCGCCGACAAGCTCGATTTTCGCGACATCCACGCCATCGACGCCAACAGCGCCATCGTCATGAGCGCCGGGCCCGGCGAGGCCTCGCGTATCTACCGCAGCGACGACGGCGGCGCCAGCTGGCGCCTGCTGGCCACCAACACCTTCGCCGACGGCTTCTGGGACGCCATCGCGTTCTGGGACAAGGACCACGGCCTGCTGTTCGGCGACCCGGTGGCGGGCCGCTTTCAAACCTACGCCACCAGCGACGGCGGCGTGAGCTGGCAGGCACTGGCCAGCGCCGGGCTGGACGCGCTGCCCAAGGAAGGCGCCTTCGCCGCCAGCGGCAGCTGCCTGTCGGTGGCCGGCAGCCAGGATGCCTGGATCGTCACCGGCGGCGCCGCCAGCGCGCGCGTGTTTCACTCGAGCGACCGGGGCGCCAGCTGGCGCGCGGCCAGCTTGCCGATCGCCGCCGGCGCACCGGCGCGCGGGGCGTTTTCCGTCGCCTTCGCCGACCCCCGCCACGGCATGGTGGCCGGCGGCGACTACAAGGAAAAAACCATGGCGGGCGTGAACGGCGCGCGCAGCGACGACGGCGGCGCCAGCTGGACGCCGGTGGCGATCCTGCCAGTGGGCTATATGTCGGTGGTGACGCCCATCGCCGGCACCCCCAGCTACGTGGCGGCCGGCCTGGCCGGCTCCGGCTACTCGCGCGATGGCGGGCGCAGCTGGACCGTGCTCGACACCACGCCGCTCAACACGGTGGCCTTCGCCAGCCCGGCGACGGGGTGGGCCATCGGCCCCAAGGGCCTGTTGATGAAGTACGTGGGGCCGTCGCTCAAGTAAAGGCGATCTCGAAGCGGGTCATGCCCTGGTCCGCCGCCAGCCGGTAGCCAAAGCCGTGGCGGCTGAGCACCTCGCGCACGAACATCAGGCCGATGCCCTGGCCGCCCTTCTTGGTGCTGAAAAACGGGGTAAACAGTTGGCGCGCGGGCGCTTCGCCCAGCAGGTTGCCGCTGTCGCTGATGGTCAGCCGCGCGCCGGCCCCGCTGGCCGCCAGCGCCAGTTCGATGCGCCGCTCGGGCGCAGCGCTGGCGGCGACCGCTTCGATGGCGTTCTTGACGATGTTGATGAGCGCCTGCTCGATCAACTGGGCGTCCATCGGCCACGGCGCCAGCGCGTCGCGGCGCGTCCATACCAGCGCGATGCCCAGCCGCTTGCACTGCTCGCGATTGAGCCAGACGATGTCGTCGACCATGGCGCCAATGTCGACCGGGCGCAGTTCCGGGTCGGGCATCTTGACGACGCGGGTGAAGCGCTCGATGAACTCGCCCATGCTGCGGTTGCGGCGCTGGACGGCGTCGATGGCGGTGGCGAAGTCGACGCCGTCGTCGGGCGCGAGCTGGGCGCGGTAAAACAGCAGCGAATCGAGCACCGAGCCGGTGGCCGCCACCGTGTTGTTCACTTCGTGCGCCAGCACCTTGATCAATTTGTCGTAGGTGGCCCGTTCCGAGCGTTCGAGCTCGATCGTCAATTCCTCGACCATCAGGAAATCGCGGGCGAAACCGCGGTCGAAAAACTGGCCCCGCTGGGCGCGGTAGCGGCGTCCTTCGAGATCGGTCAGCAGCGTGCCCGGGCCCAGCGTGAGCGCCTCCAGTTGCGCCAGCAGGGCGGCGCTGCGGGCGCTGCCGGCCGCCGCGGCCAGCGGCCGCCCCTGCGGCGCCTGCAACTGCAGCAGCGCCACGGCGCTGGCGTTGACCAGGCTGACGGCGCCGTCGAAGTCGAACACCACCACCGCCGCCGGCGTCGCATCGAGCAACTGGGCGAGAAAGCCGCGCTGCTCGCCGATCGCCAGGCGCTCCTGGTACAGCGCCCCCAGCATGGTATTGAAGACGTCGATCAAGCGATCGAGCTCGGGCGTGCCGGTCAGGGCCAGGCGGCCGCTGTACTGCTGCTCTTGCAGCAGGTCGCGAAAGCGCTCCGTGTAGCCCAGCGGCTGCAGGGCGCGCTGCATCAGCCACACGCCGCCCGCCAGGCTGGCCAGGATCAGGAGTTCGACGCCGACGAACAGCAGGGGCGATGGCAGCAACAGCCTGGCCGCCAGCAGCAGGCCGGCGCCGTGCACCAGCAGCAGGTAGCCCAGCAGGCGCTGGCGCAAGGTCAGTCGCATGACGCTCATGCGGCGATGCCGTGCCGTTCCAGCCGGCGGTACAGGGCCGCGCGCGACAGGCCCAGCGCGCGCGCCACCGCCGAGATATTGCCCAGGTGCTGGGTCAGCGCCGTTTCGATCATGTGGCGCTCGACCTGGTCGAGCGTCATGCCGCCCACCGCCAGCGCCGGCTCGCCCGCGGCGGCGCCGTCGCCGGGTTCGCCGGCGAGAAAGTCGGCGTGGGTGAGCTGGCTCGAGCCGCACAGCAGCATGGTGCGCTCAAGCGTTTGCTTGAGCTGGCGGATATTGCCGGGCCAGGGCTGCGCCGCCAGCCAGTCGAGCGCCTGCGCGCTGATCGACGGCGTCGGCAGGGCGTAGCTGGCGGCGACCTCGGTGACGATGTGGCGCGCCAGCGCGGCGATGTCGCTGCGCCGCTCGCGCAGGGGCGGCAGGCGGATGGTGATCAGGTTCAGGCGATAGAACAGGTCTTCGCGAAAATCGCCGCTGGCCACCAGTTCGGCCAGCTCGCAGTTGGTGGCCGACACCACCCGCACGTCGGCCTGCTCGCTGCGGCTGGCGCCCACCGGCTGAAAGGTCTGGTCCTGCAGCACGCGCAGCAGCTTGACCTGGTCGGCGCGATTGAGTTCGCCGATCTCGTCGAGGAACAGGGTGCTGCCGTCGGCGCAGGCGATGTGGCCCTTGCGGTCGGTCCTGGCGTCGGTGAAGGCGCCGCGCACGTGGCCGAACATCTCGCTCTCGAACAGCGAGGACGTGATCGCCCCCATATTGATTTTGACGGCGGCGCGCCGGGCGCGCGGGCTGTTGGCGTGGATGGCGTCGGCGATGAGCTCCTTGCCGGTGCCGCTCTCGCCCAGGATCAGCACGGGGGCGCGGGTGGCGGCGACCTGGCCGATGGTGGCCAGCACGCGCAGGATCGCCGGGTGCTCGCCGACGATGGCGGAGAAATCGAATTTCTTGTCGAGCGCGGCGCGTCCGCCGTGGGCGGACAGCTCGCCCGCCGCCGGCGCTGGCGCCTGCGCCTGCAAGGTCGCCTGCACCAGTTGCACCAGTTGCAGATTGTCCCACGGCTTGGTGAAGAAATTGGCGGCGCCCGCCTGCACGCCCTTGACCGCCAGCGCGATCGAGCCCCAGGCCGTCATCAACAGCACCGGCAGCGCCGGCCAGCGCTGGCGGATCTGGCCCAGCAGGTCGAGTCCTTCCTCACCGCTCGTTTGCAGGGAAAAATTCATGTCCTGCAGGACCAGGTCAAAGGCCGCGTCGGACAAGCGCGCCAGCGCCGCCTCGGCGTCGTCACAGCAGGCGGTGGCGTAACCGGCCTGCTTGAGCAGCAGGGCCAGCGAAATTTGCACGGCCTGGTCGTCGTCGACGATCAGGATCCGGGCGCGTGGGGGCGGCATGTCGGGCGGTTTCAACGAAGGGGATCCTGCAAACTATTCATAGTGGAGCGCCTGGGTAGGGCTCATGCGGCTGGCGCGCCAGGCCGGGTACAGCGAGCAGGCCAAGGATAACAGATAGATCACGCCCATCGACAGGGCACTGGCGGCGCCGAACACCTGCCAGTTCAGGCTGTCACCGAAGGCGCGCGTGAGGGGCAACTGCACCAGCAAGAGCAGGGCGAGCGCCATCGCCAGCGTCGACAGCAGCAATTGCTCGCCGATGATCTGGCCGTAGATGGCGGCGCGGGAGGCGCCCACCGCGCGGCGCAGGCCGATTTCCGGAATGCGCGCGCTGGTGCTTTGCCAGAGCACCCCGAACAGGCCGAACGCCACCATCAGCAGCATGAACACGGCGATCACGGCGAACACGATCAGGGGAATGAAGGCGCTGTTGAGGATGTCCGCGCGCAGGTCGGCCAGCGGGGCGATCTCGTAACTGAGATCGTTGCGCACCAGTTTCAGGCGCCGGTTCAGGTCCGCCTCGAAGCCACGCGCGGTGCCGGGACGCGTCTTGATCAGGATGGTGCCGACGCTGTCGCTGGAGGTGGCCGCCACGAAGCGCACGAACATGAAGTACACGGGCGACATCAGCTCGCCCTGGCTGCGAAAGCCTTCGATCACCCCCACCACCTTCAGAGTGCGCGGCGACTTGTCATCGGGCTCGCTGTCGGAGAATTCGCGGCCCAGCGCCGACTGGCCGGGGAACAGGCGCTGGGCCAGGCCGCGGTCGATCACCACCGGGATGGCGCCGGCGCCATCGTCCTGCGCCGAGAACCAGCGCCCCTGCAGCAGCGGCACGGCGGCGGTGGCGGCATAGTCGTCACTGGCCGATTGCATGTGGACGAACACGCGGCCGCCGCCGCCGGGGGCGACAAAATCGGTGCGCTGGATCTGCCGGCCATACGGCGAGTAGGTGGAAAAGGCCACTTTTTCCACTTGCGGCATCGCTTCCACGCTGCGCCGGAAGGCGTCGTAGCGGGCCGGATCGCTGTTGCGGTAGTCACGGTCGGCCGTGCGCATGCGCACCGACCATACATCGGTGTAGGAAAAGCCGATCGGCATGCTGTAGAGCTGTGCCATGCGGGCGCCGAAAGCGAGCACGCCGAACACCAGCACAAAGGCGATCAGTATTTCCAGGCTCACCATCAGGTGGCGGGTCTTGCGCTTCCACACCAGCTTCATCATATGGTTCAACATCAGGCAGCTCCCTTGAGGGCATGAACAGGATCGAGGCGCGCCATCTTCCAGGCGGGGATCACCCCCGACAGCAGGCCGAATATCAACGTGAGCAGCATGCCCCAGCCGAACACGGCCAGGTCGATGTCGACGGCCAGGTAGGGAATCAGCTGGGCCCCTTCGATCCACCACAGCGCCAGCCGGGCGCCCACCAGGCCGAGCAGGCCGCCGACGCCGCACAGCAGCAGGTTTTCGACGATCAGCTGGCGCACCAGTTGCGCGCTGGTGGCGCCGAAGGCCTTGCGCACGCCGATCTCGGCGCGCCGCTCCATGATGCGGCCCATGTTCAGATTGACCAGGTTGAGCGCCGGCAGCAGCATGAACAGCAGCATGGCGACGGCGATCAGGATCACCAGCGTGGCGGCGCCGGAGTCGGCGCTGGCGTTGTTGCCGATCAGGTTGCGGGCGAACAGGTCGATCTTGCTGTCGGCCCACAGGTGCGTGCTGCGGATTTTTTTGGGGTCGTCGTGGACGATGGTGGCGGAAATGGCCGCCACCTCCTGGACGATCAGCGGCAGGTCGTCGGCATGGCGGGCCAGCAGCAGGGCGGTAAATTCGCCCGAGAACTGGGTGCGGTAGTCGGACGACGGCGCGCTGGTGAGCGGGACCCACAGGTCGGCGTAGGCGTTGACGTGGATTTCGTCGGCCACCACGCCCACCACGGTGAAGCTGCGCCCGCCCACGCTGAGGCGCTGGCCCGGCGCGGTGGCGCCGCCGAACAGCCGCTTGGCCGTGCTGGCGTTGATCACCGCGTTGAGTCGCCCCTGGGCGACGTCGTCGGCGTCGAGCACGCGCCCGGCCAGCACGCGGAAATCGAGCACCTTCCAGTAGGCGGCGTCGGTCAGGCGCATTTGCAGCTTGCTCACCCGTTCGCCCTGGTAGACCGACACCGTCTGCGGCAGGCCGGACACGGCTACCATCTCCACGCTGCGCATGGGTTGTAAATATTTTTCGATGATCCGGTAGCCCAGCGGGCTGTTGATGGTGGTGTGCGGGCCCTCGGCGTTGAGCGTGAACACCTGCAGGAAGCGGGCGCTTTTGCCCTCCACGCCGCGCGGATGGAACGCGTGCTCGAGCAGGGCGGTGACGACCATCAGCACGGTCAGGGTGAGAACGATGCACAGCAGGTTAATCGCCGTGAACATCTTGCGGCGCATGAAAACGCCCCAGGCGTTGAGCAGGGTATGACGCAGCATGGCGGCCCCTTACGCGACGAGCTGGCCGTCGAACACGCGCACGGTGCGCCCGGCCAGTTTGGCCTCGCGCTCGTCGTGGGTGACCATGACGACGGTGGTGCCGGCGCGATGGAGCTCCAGCAGGATCTCCATCACTTCGGCGCCCATCTTGCTGTCGAGGTTACCGGTGGGCTCGTCGGCCAGCAGCACCTGCGGCCGTCCCACCATGGCGCGGGCGATCGCCACCCGCTGCTGCTGGCCGCCCGAGAGCTGGTTCGGGTAGTGGTCCATGCGCGCGCCCAGGCCCACCTGTTCGAGCGCGGCGCGCGCTGCCGCCCGCCGCTGGCCCGCCGCCATGCTGCGGTAGAGCAGGGGCAGCTCGACGTTGTCGATCACGCGCAGATCGGGGATCAGGTGAAAGCTCTGGAAGATGAAGCCGAAGGTGCTGTTGCGCAGCTGGGCCACCTGCTTGTCGCGGTAGGTCTTGATGGGGATGCCGTCGATGGCGACACTGCCCGCGCCGGGCCGGTCGAGCAGGCCGATCAGGTTGAGCAGGGTGCTCTTGCCGCAGCCGCTGGGGCCCATCATGGCGACAAATTCGCCCTTGCGCACGTGCAGGTCGATGCCACTCAGGGCCAGTGTCTCGACCTTGTCGGTGCGGTAGGTCTTGCTGACGTTGTTCAGTTCGATCATGCTTGTTTCCTCGGTAGTGACAGGGTTATTCGGTGATGCGGATGCGCTGGGCATCCTTGAAGCGCGCCACGCTCGAGACGATCAGGCGCTCGCCCTCGCGCGCACCTTTGACAATCTGCAGCGACTGGCCGTCGCTGGCGCCGATCTCGATGTCGCGTCGCTGCGCCTCGCCGTTGCCGACGACGAACGCCGCTTGCGCGCCGCGCCCGTTGAAGGCCTCGCCGGCGTCGACCAGCAGGGCGTTGCCGGTGGTGGCGGTGACGATGTCGACATCGACCCGCATCTTGTTGCGCAGCTGCGCATCGTGCGGCGCGGCCAGCGTCAGCAGCAGCTTGATGGCGCCGTTTTGAATCTCGGGCAGGATGGTTTGCACCTGGCCGTCGATGCGGCGGCCGTTCTGCGTCACCGTCACGCGCTGGCCCGCCTCGATGGCGCGCGCATGAAAGTCCGACAGCGTCGCTTCGACCCGGTAGTTGTTCATCTCCGACACCTTCGCCACCAGTTGGCCGGTGGCGACACTGGCGCCTTCCTCGGCCATCAGGGCGCTGACCATGCCGGCGAACGGCGCGCGCACGCTGGTATGGGCCAGCAGCACTTGCTGCTGTTCGAGCTGCTTGCGCAGGATCGCCTGCTGCAGGCGGGCGCCGTCGACGTTGCTGGCGGTGGCGCGCTTGCCGTCCTCGATCGCCTCACGGCTCTGGCGCAGCTGGATCTGGGCGCGCTCGACGTTCAGCTCGGCCGTCAGCAGGTCTTCGCCCGACACCGCGCCGCTCTTGCGCAAGGTGTTAAAGCGCTGCAGCCTGGCCTGGGCGCTTTGCAAATCCAGCGCCAGCAGTTCGATGCTGCTGGCGAGCTGCTTGCGCTTTTGCTCCATCTCCAGCGTCAGCGAGACGATGCGGTTGTCCTGTTGCGCCAGTTGTTCCTTGACGGCGTCGAGCGCCAGCCGCACGGCGGCGTCGTCGAGTGTGAGCAGCAGTTCGCCCGCCTTGACCTCCTGGCCCAGTTTCGCGTGCACGTGCGCCACGTGGGTCTGGATCGGGCTCGACACCAGTTCCTCGTGCACGGGAATGACCACGCCGGCGGCGCTGATGGTGTTGGCGATGTCGCCGCGCCGCACCGTCGCCACGCGCAGCTCGGCGGCGCCGATCGATGGCTGGACGGCGCGCTGCACGGCCCAGGCGGCGGCGGCGCAGGCGGCCAGCGCCAGGCACACGGCGGCCATTTGCAGGGCGCGGCGGCGTTCAATCAGGGCGGGGGAGAGGGCGTGGTCCATGGGGTAGTGGAGCTGGCGATCCTTTGATACAGCAAGCGCCGTGCCAGCGCCGCCGCGCGGTGCAGCAGGGGCGTCGCAGGGCAGGGCGCCGGCGCCACCTGTGCGGTAGCGGCCAGCGCTGTCCGAATCCGGACACATGGCGCCGCGTGCCCCTGTCGGGGGCGATTGCGCTGATATATACTGCCGGGTCGCAGTACCTGATACCTAATAAAACCATCCGGGGATTTCATCTTGTTCAAATCGATCGTCTTGCCTGTCGCCTTGCTGGGCGCCGTTGTCGCCACCCCAGCCCGCGCCGACGAAGGCCAGTGGCAACCGCACCAGCTTACCCAGCTCAAGTCCGAACTCAAACGCATCGGCATCACCATCCCGGTCGACAAACTGACCGACCTGTCGAAGCACCCGATGAGCGCCATCGTCTCCACCGGCGGCTGTTCGGCCGCGTTCGTCTCGACCGATGGCCTGATCGTCACCAACCACCACTGTGGCTACGCGGCGATCCAGCGCAACTCGACGCCCGAGCACAATTACATCGTCAACGGCTTCCTGGCCAAGGACCGCGCGGCCGAACTGCCGGGCGGCCCCACCTTGCAGGTGTACGTGACGGACAAGGTCGAAAACGTCACCGAGCGCGTGCTCAAGGGCCTCTCGCCGACCATGCCGGGGCGCGAGCGCCACGAAGAAGTGCAAAGTCGCATCAAGGCCTTGACCGCCGAGTGCGAGTCCGACAAGGCCTATCGCTGCTCGGTGCCGGCCTTCCACCGGGGCCTCGAGTACTACCGCATCCGCCAGATGATGATCCGCGACGTGCGCCTGGTGTACGCGCCGTCCGACATGATCGGCAACTACGGCGGCGACATCGACAACTACGAGTTCCCCCGCCACACGGGCGATTTCTCGTTCCTGCGCGCCTACGTGGGCAAGGATGGCCGCCCGGCCGATCCGTCGCCCGATAACGTGCCGTACAAATCGAAGGATTTCCTGGTCGTCTCGGCCGAGGGCCTGAAAAACGGCGATCCGATCCTGCTGGCCGGTTATCCGGGCCGCACCAGCCGCTACAAACTGCCGGCGGAAATCCGCTTCGCCCGCGACAGCGACTTTCCCATGCGGGTGGCCGGCATGCAGGCCGACCTGGCCGTCATCGCCGCCGCCACCATGGGCAATCCCGCCTACGACGTGCGCTACGCCAGCGTCGTCAAGAGCATCAACAACGTCATGAAGAAGACCCAAGGCCTGATGGACGGCTTCGCCCGCAAGGACGTCGCTGCCATCAAGGACGTGCAGGACGCCGAGTTCCGCGCCTGGCTGGCGAAAAATCCGGCCGCCGCGCCCAACCGCACCATGCTGTCCGACCTCGACGCCGTGATCGCCGCCGACATGGCCATGTCCGACGAGGACTACGCCTGGTCGGTCGCCAACCACAGCGACCTGCTCTACAGCGCACGCATCCTGTACCGCCTGGCTATCGAACGGGCCAAGCCGGACGCCAAGCGCGAGCCCGGCTACCAGGAACGCGACCTGCCCTTCATCAAGGCGCGCCTGACCCGCCTCGAGCAGTCGTTTGTCGCCAGCGTCGACGAGGCGCGCTACAGCGCCGCCCTGCAGCGCTACGCCAGGCTGCCGGCGAAGATGCGCCCGGCCGGCCTGGACGCGCTGATGCCGGCCGCCGCCGCGGTGCCGGCCATGTACAAGGGCACCGAACTTGGCGACACCGCCAAGCGCCTGGCCTGGCTCACGCGCGACGCCGACGCCTTCCGCAAGTCGGACGACCCTATGATCAAGCAGTCCGTCAAGATGCAGGACGTGTCGATGGCGCTGGAAAGCCGCCGCAAGGAAGTGGCGGGCAACCTGGAAAAGGTGATCCCCCAGTACATGAGCGCCGTCATCGCCTGGAAGAAGAGCCAGGGCAAGCCGGTCTACCCGGACGCCAACTCGACCCTGCGCGTCACCTTCGGCACGGTGGCGCCGTACGTCGCCCGCGATGGCGTCATCAAGGGCCCGTTCACCACCGTCGACGGCATCGTCGAGAAGCACACCGGCAAGGACCCGTTCAACGCGCCCAAGCCCCTGCTCGAAGCGATCAAGGCGCGCCGCTTTGGCGTGTACGCCGACCCGGTACTGCACACCGTGCCGGTCAACTTCCTGTCGAGCGCCGACACCACCGGCGGCAACTCCGGCTCGGCCGTCATGAACAAGCGCGGCGAACTGGTCGGCCTCAATTTCGATTCGACCTATGAATCGATCACCAAGGACTTCTATTTCGACAGTGCCATCACCCGCGCCATCCACGTCGACATCCGCTACATGCTGTGGGTGATGCAGGAAGTCGACCACGCCGATAACCTGATCAAGGAAATGACGATCAAGTATCCGAAAAAATAAGCACCAGACGGCATCGTAAAAAGGCCGCACCGGCAATTGCCGGTGCGGCCTTTTTGTATGTGACGGTGCGCTTATTTGCCGATGTTCTTGGCGAGGAAAGCCTCGAGCGTCTGGTACATCTCGGTGGCGTTCCTGGTGTCGTAGAAGCCGTGGCCTTCGTTGGGCGCGAACAGCCACTCGGGCGGCCGGCCGGCCTTGATCAAGGCTTCGCGCATGACCTTGGCCTGCACGGGCGGCGCCGTTTCGTCATTGCCACCGTGGATCAGCAGCACGGGCACGGTGATTTTTTCGGCCAGGGTGACGGGCGAAAAGCGCGCCAGTTCGGCGTCGTCCAGGCCGATCGCGTTGACCCAGTAGTTATAGGTCGACTTGCGCCGGATCGTGGCGTCTTCCTTGAAGATGCGTTTGAGGTCGTACACCCCGGCGTAGCCGACCGCGCACTTGAACAGGGTCGGTTCGCGCGCGGCCAGCATCAGCGCCGAATAGCCGCCGAAGCTGGCGCCGTACACGCAGCCGCGGGCCGGGTCGATCTGGCCGTTGGTCGAGACCCACTTCACGGCGTCGACCAGGTCGTCCATGATCTTGCCGCCCCACTGGCGATAACCGGCATTTTCGAAGTTCGCGCCGCGACCGGCCGAGCCGCGGAAATTGACCTGCACGACGGCGTAGCCGCGGCTGGCCAGGAACTGGGCGTCGCGGTCGAAATACCAGCGGTCGGCGGAGATCGGACCGCCATGCGGCAACAGCACGAACGGCACCTTGGCGCCGGCCGCATGGGCCGGCATTGTCACATAGCCATGCAGATCCATGCCTTCGCGGTTCTTGAAGGTGAACGGGCGGCGGGGCGCCATGTCGTCCGGTTCGATGTCGGGCATGGCGCTAAAGAGCAGATCGGCCTTGCCGGTCGATTTGTTGAACAGGTAATAGCTGCCCGGGTCGCGATCGCTATCGACGGCGAACAGCACCAGCTTGCCGTCTTCAGTGAAATCGATGAAGTGCACCACGTCGTCGGGAAACTGGGCGGCGAGCAGCTTGTGCAGCTTGGCGCCCTCATCGGCGTCGTTGAAATACACCGCTTTCGGCTTGCCGACGGCGATCAGGCCGGCAAACGGCAGCACCTTGCGCGAGGTGCTCATCAGGGTGCCAATACCGGCGCCCGGGTCCTTGTAGATCGTCGTGCGCTGCCCGCTTGCCAGGTTTTCCCGGATCAAGCTGGGGGCCTCGCCATTGGCTGAATAGCTGGCGATAAATTCGCCGCCGTCGGGCGAAAACCGCAGCGGCGCCATTTGAAACCCCTTCGGATCGATTTTCTCGAAATTGCCGGTGGCGTCGACGAAGCGGTACAAGCGTGGATTGTGGTTCTCGTCGCTGCCGTAGGCGAAGCGGGGTGTGCCGTCCGGTTGCATGGCGAAGCGCAGGCCTGATTCGGCGACATCGGCGAGCTGCTTGCGGGCGCCGGTACGGGTGTCGACATCGTACAAATAGGTGTGTGCGCTCTTGTTGTCGTTCCACGGATTGGCGCGGATATACAGGTGATTGTTCAACACGGGCGGCAAGGCGGCGATGCTGCCGTGGGCGTGGTCGTCGCCGTAGCGCGCGCCGCGGCTGCTAAACTTGAACATCTCGTAGCCGAACAGATACTCCTGCTTTGAGCCGTCCACTTCGGTGGCGACGATTTCTCCGGTCGAAACGGGGGCTTCGCGCGAACCGAGTTCACGCCCCTTGGTGATGGCCAGGCGGGTGTTGCTGACCCACTCATAATCGAGCGGCAGCTGGAATACGGGAAAGCGCATCTGGCCGACAACCTTCAGATCGGGCAGGGAATAAAAGGTCAGGATGGGGATGAAGCGGTCGCCCTGCGCGATGCGCACGATGATGGCGATGTGTTTGCCGTCGGGGGAAAGGCGCGGATTGCTAAATTGCGGCTCCTGCACGAAGGCGGACAGCGGCACTTTCGACGGCGCCGCTTGCGCAGCAAGGGTAAAACAGGCTGCAAGCGCGGTAAACAGCAGGGACGAACGCAAAGTCATCAGGGTCTCCATGGCAGGCGGTGTGCCTTTGTAAAAATTGACAAAAAATTATATCGACTTTGCATGCGAAATTGAAAAAATATTTCTCATGCGGCAATAAAGAGACATTTATGCAAAATGTTGCATAACTGGCGCGCAGTTGGCATACTCGCTGGCATGAATGAATCGACTTTGCAAGCAAGTTCGCCCGGGCCGGAAGAGCTGGCCATGCGCGCCGCCCTCGGCGCCGCGCTCGAACTGTGGCTGCGCGGCGCCGGCCTGACCCAGCGCGCGGCCGCCGCCGTGCTGGGCACGACGCAGGCGCGCGTGTCTGAAATCAAGCATGGCAAGACGGCCCACTTCAGCCTCGACCTGCTGGTGCGGCTGGCCGCGCGCGCCGGCCTGCAGCCGCGCCTGTCGCTGACGCTGCCGCCGGCGCCGGCGGAGGGCGCGCGATGAACGATCCCCTCGTCCTGCTCGGCCTGCACACGACCCTGTTCGAAGTGCTCGCCTTCATCCTGTCGGTGACCACGGTGGCGCTCAATATCCGCCAGAACCACTGGGCCTGGCTGTTCGCCATCGTCTCCTCGGCCGCCTACGGCGTGGTGTTTTTCAATTCGCGCCTGTATGGCGACGCCGGCCTGCAGCTGGTGTTCATCGTCGTCTCCGTGTGGGGCTGGTACAGCTGGCTGCACGGCGGCGCCGATGGCGGCGGCCGGCGCCAGCTGGCCGTGTCGAGGCTCGACCGGACCGGCTGGATCGCCGCCGGCGTCGGCTGGCTGCTGGGCTACCTGCTGCTGTCGTGGTTCCTGCGCAGCTACACCAACACCGATGTGCCGCACACGGACGGCTTCCTGACCGCCGGCAGCCTGGTGGGGCAGGTGCTGCTGTCGCGTAAAAAGCTGGAGAACTGGCACGCCTGGATCGTCGTCGATGTGCTCTACGTCGGCCTGTACGTCTACAAGGGACTGCTGTTGACGGGGGTGCTGTACGCGCTGTTCGTGGCGATGGCGGTGGCCGGGCTGGTGGCGTGGCGGCGCACCATCCCGCGCGCCGGGAGCACGCTGCCGTGAGGGCGCGGCGCATCGCCGTGCTGGGCGCCGAGTCGACCGGCAAGTCGACCCTGACGGCGGCGCTGGCGGCGCACTGGGACACTGCCTGGGTGCCCGAATACCTGCGCGAATTCGTCGAGACGGCCGCGCGCGTGCCCTTCGAGCACGACCAGATCGGCATCGCCCGCACCCAGCTGGCGCACGAAGCGGCGCTCGCGACGAGCGCGCGCGGCCTGCTGTTTTGCGACACCACGCCCCTGATGACGGCGGTCTACAGCGAGATTTACTGGGGCCGCGTGCCGGCCGAGCTGGAGGCGCTGGCGCACGGCCACGATTACGCGCTGACGCTGGTGGCGGCGCCCGACGGTCCGTGGATTGCCGACGGCCTCCAGCGCGAGTCGGCCGCCGTGCGCCTGCAAGTGCACGCGGCCCTGCTGACGCGCCTGCACCGCCAGCACATCGCCTACACCCTGCTCACGGGCAGCCTGGCGCAGCGGCTGGCGCACAGCGCGCCGCTGCTGGCCGCCTTGTCCGCCCCCGCCTGAACCGCCACCTGCGAGAACACTATGCGCCGTACGCCACTGCCTGCCCGATGCCTGCACCTTGCCCTTGCCCTGAGCCTTGTGCTGGCGGGCGCCGGCGTTGCCGCGCCGGCGGCGGCCGGCACCGGCTACTACCTGGTCACCACCTATCCCGACGAAGGCCAGCGCGCCGTCGATTTCAAGTACTGGGCCTCGAAGCTCGACGGCAGGGTGCTGCTGGCCTCGCCCGAAATCGGCCTGGCCTACAACGTCAGCGCGCGCTGGTACACGGAGCTGACGGCGGTCGGCTTTAAAGCGGGCGCCGCCACTCACCGGCTGGTGGCGGCCGAGTGGCAGAACGACTTCATGCTCACCCAGGGCGAGTATCCCTTCGACCTGGCCATCCACACCAATATCGAGCGCGCCACCGACGGCTCGGGCGAAGTGGGGGTCGAATACGGCGCGGTGCTGCAGACGGAAGTGGGGCGTACGCAGTTCAATGCCAATCTGTTCTTCCAGCGTGAACTGCACGGCAAGGTGCGCGAGCCGACCGAACTGGTCTACCAGTGGCAGATCAAGTACCGCTGGAGCGAGAAGCTGCAAGGGGGCGTGCAGGGCTTCGGCGAAGTGGGTCAGTGGAATGCGTGGCTGCCGCGCGCGCAGCAGTCGCACCGGGCCGGGCCGGTGCTGGCGGGCGCCTGGCGCCTGGGCGGCAAGCAGGAGCTGCGCTATGAAGCGGCGCTGCTGGCGGGTACCAACGCGGCCACGCGGGGCAAGACGTTTTCGACCAGGCTGCAGTTCGTCTTCTGAGCGGGGGCGGCGTCGCCGCCCCCGCTCATCTTAAAAGTCCACTTGCGCGGACAGGCGCAGCGTGCGCGGCGTACCCGTCAACAGGTAGCCGCCCAGCGCCGGCGTCACGTCGCGCCAGTAAAACTTGTCGAACAGGTTCACCACCTGCAGGCGCACGGTGGTGTGCTTGCCGGCCAGGCGCGTGCTCCAGGCGGCGCCGGCGTCGAACAGGTGGTATGCCGGCACGTTGACGGTATTGGCGGCGTCGAACGATTTGCTGCCTGAATAGCGCCACAGGGCGTTGAGCTTGAGCGCCGGCAGCTGCGGCAGCGTGTAATCGAGCCAGGCGCTCGACTTGAAGTCGGGCACGTCGGTGACGCGCTTGCCGTCGAAGTCGGCCACGCCGGTGCCGCTTTGGCGCGTCTGCAGGGCCAGCAGCGAGGCGCCGTAGCGCAGGTCGGCGCCGGCACGGCCTTCGATATTGGCTTCGATGCCGCGGTGGCGCTCGTCGCCGGCGCGCACATAAAGATTGTCGGCGTTGGTAAATTCGTGGCTGCGGCGGATATCGAACGCCGACACGGCCAGCGTGGTGCCATTGCCGATGGCGCCCTTGACGCCCGCTTCGAACTGCTTCGAGCGGCTCGGCGCCAGCGCCGTCCCTTCGCGCGCCGTTTTCAAGGGCGCCACGCCGCCGTGTTCGAGGCCGTGAGTTGCCGACACATACACGTTCCAGTCGGGCGTGAGGCTGTATTGCAGGGCCACGGTCGGCAGCACGTAATGGTCCTCGCTGTGGGCATACGGCAGTCTTTTTGCGACGAATTCGTCGCGTTTCAGTTCGACGTAGCGCAGCCCCGTGTAGAGCTTGAGCTGGCCGGTCAGGGCGGCGATGTCCTGCACGTAGACGGCGCGCTCGTTTTCGCGCCGGCGCAGGTAGGCCGCGCCGGTGACGGGCTTGCCGGGGGCCGGCGCCGTCACCAGCGGGTGGTAGATATTGCTGTAGCCGGCGTAGTCGTAGACGTAGTCGCCGGCCTTGTCCTGGCGGGTAAAAATCGACATGCCGGCGGTCAGCTGGTGGCTCACCGCGCCGGTGGCGAACTTTGCGTGCAGCTGCGCTTCGGCGCCCAGCGGCGTCTTGGTCTCGCCCGCGCTCTGGTAGTCGTACACATCGTAGTCGCCGTTCGAGCAAAAGCCCGGATAAAAGCCGGCGCCTTCGTTGGAACAGCCATACGGGAAAGCGGTGTAGTCGTCGCGCTTGAACCAGTGCTTGTTGATGGCCACTTCGGCGTCGAGCGTCTCGTTGAAGCGGTAGCTAAAGCGCGCGCCCACGTTGGTCGAGCGGGTGTCGACGGGGCGCGCCCACGGCTGGTCGTTGAGCAGCAGGGTTTGCGAGATGTTCGACGGCAGGGCCACGCCGGCAATGAGCTGGTAGCCGGGCGCGGTCAGCTGCGACTTGTGCTGGTAGTCGGCATCGACCTGCAGCAGGGCGTCGGGGCTGATCTGCCAGTCGAAGGCGGCGGCGACGAACTGGCGCTCGCCGTCGGCACCCTTGACGTAGGAGCGCAGCTTTTCGGCGGCGGCGTTGATGCGGTAGCCGAAACGGCGGTCCTCGAAGCGCCCGCCGACGTCGACCGCGCCGTACACGGTGCCGCGCTCGCGCACTTCCACGGTGGCCGTGCGCAGGTCGGTGTTGGTGGGGCGCTTGGTGACGAAGTTGATGATGCCGCCGGGCGCGGCCACCCCCGCCTGCAGTCCGGCCAGGCCCTTGAGCACTTCGATGCGCTCCTTGTTCTCGAGCGGGATCTGGGTGTCGCCGGGGATGGCCAGGCCGTCCTTGCGGTAGCTCGACGTGTTATCGAGATTAAAGCCGCGGATGGAGAAATTCTCGGCGTAGCCGATGGCGTTGTAGGCGTCGCTGACGCTGGCGTCGAAAATCATCGCCTCGGTGGCGTTGCGGATGCTGAAGTCCTGCAGCTTCTGCTGGTCGACGACGGTGATCGACACCGGGGTTTGCAGGACCGACGCTTCGCCGAAGCCGCCGATGCTGGCGCGGTCGGCCGGGTTGGCTTTTTCGCCCTTGATGATGACTTCGGCGATGCCCGAGGGCTGGGGCTGGGTCTGCGCGCCGGCGGCGCAGGCCTGCATGACGGCGAAGGCGACGACGGTGTATTTCAGGTGTTTCGATGACATGGTGTTTGCTCGTTGTTCTGCGCCGGCGAACCAGCGCGATCATAAAACCGGAGCCAAACGGGAGGAGCGAACAAAGGAGGGACCTGCTTTGCGCTTTCCTTCGCTGGCATTATCCAGATCAGGTACGGAGGGTATTTCTCACCCGGAAACAAGTTCCAGGACCCCTAGCGAAGGCGGATCATAGCATGAACAACAAGCGTGTCAAATTGACCGGGGTCAGGTTTTTCGATCCCCGGCGTGGCGCGGTCCTTACTTTTCGGCGGCCGTTTTCAGCTGGGCCAGGCCCTTGTCGAAGTCCTTGCCGATCAGCGTGTCCATGCTGACGAACACCGTCATCAGCTTCGACACGAACAGCATCGGCCCCGTCATGGTCCAGCTGACGGTGGTGCCGGCGCCGGCCGGGACGAGCAGGAATTCGGTCACGTTGCTCGAGGCGAAAGGCTCGATGAAATCGAGCTTGACGACGGTGCGCGCGGGCGTCGCCGCCTCGAGGATTTCCATGCGCCCGCGGCCGACCTCCTTGTTGCCGCGCCATTCGTAGACGGCGCCCTTGCCGCTGGGCGCGCCGCTGAAACTGCGCTGCATGGCGGGGTCGAGATGTTCCCACGGCGACCACGCGCGCCACCGGTGAAAGTCGGTGATCAGGGCGGCGATTTTTTCGGGCGGCGCGTTCACCGTCGTCGAGCGGACAATGGTGAAACTGTCCGGTTTCATGGCCGCCATCAGCAGGATGACGATGACGATGGCAAGCACGCCGAGTGCGAATTTTTTCAACATGGTGGTCTCCGATTGGTCGCTGTCCGCCTCTGTGATGGTGAGCGGTAGCGCGAGATTAGCACGTGGCGCCCCTGATTCGGCAATTGCACGATAATCAAGTTCATCAGCCATTTCCCCGGGAGCGTGCATGCCTTATCAACTGTATTACTGGCCCACTATCCAGGGCCGCGGCGAATTCGTGCGGCTGGCGCTGGAAGAGGTCCAGGCGCCCTACACCGATGTCGCGCGCGGCAAGAACGGCATCGCCCGCCCGATGGAAAAAATGGCGGCAGGGGCGACGCCCCCGTTTGCACCGCCTTTCCTGGTCGCGGGCGAGCAGACGCTGGGACAGGTCGCCAACATCCTGCAGTTCCTGGGCGCCGCCCACAACCTGGCGCCGCGTGCGCGCGCGGGCCGCCTGTGGGTCAACCAGTTACAGCTGACCATCGCCGACCTGGTCGCCGAAGTGCACGACACCCACCACCCGATCGCCGTGTCGCTCACCTACGAACAGCAAAGCGGCGCGGCGAAAAAGCGCGCCGCCGCCTTCGTCGACGAGCGCCTGCCCAAGTTTCTCGATTATTTCGAGCTCGTGCTGAGCAAGGCGGGCAAGGGCGGGTTTCTGCTGGGCGCCAGGCTCAGCTACGCCGACCTGTCGCTGTTCCAGCTGATCGAGGGCCTGCGCTATGCCTTCCCGGCCGCGATGGCGCGCCTGCAGGCGGCGTATCCCCGCCTGGCGAACTTGCGCGAGCAGGTGGCGGCGCGGCCAAACATCGCCGCCTACCTGCGCTCGGCGCGGCGCCTCGCCTTCAGCGAGGAAGGCATCTTCCGGCACTACGCGGCGCTCGATCGCTGAAGCCTCAGCGCGGCGCCGTATCGAATTTCCTGGCCAGCCACTGCATGCGGGGCCGCACCCGCAAAAAGCCCCGGTAGGCCAGTTCCAGCACGGGGCGCATGCCCGGCAGCATGCCGAATTTGCCCAGCCAGCGCCAGCCGGGAAACAACAGCCACAGGGCGATGAAGGCGGCCGCGCCGCTGAGCATGACGCCCTGGGCCGTGCGCACGTGAAAGCGCGCCATCAGGTCGCCGCAACGGGCCCCGCCAACGTCAGCGCCATCGGCGGCGCTGACGTCGACCCAGTCGATGGGGGCGGCGGGAACGGCGCGCCGGTAGACGCTGATTTCACGCCGGCACAAGGGGCAGGAGCCATCGAAGTAGACGGTGGTGCTGGTGCTGGTGCTGGTGTTGGCGGGCGGGAGCATGAAGTGCCTTGTTCGAGCAAACGTGAAATGTGAAATGCGAAATGACCCGCTGGCGGCAAAAAATCCGCCAGCTATCGCTCAATGAACCGCTATTGACGCAGTACTGGGGCGCCAATGACGGTTCATTATAGCTAAGATCTTGCTTTCGGCTTGACGCCGGCGATGGGCGCCGTTTGCGCCTGCCCGCAAGGAAAACATCATGCAACAACCATTGGGCTGGAACCGTTTCGCCGTTCACCCGGCAGCGCTGGCGGGGCGGGCATGAGCACCGTGGCCGCACTGAAAGCGCCGCCGCTGGTGGCGGCGCTGGCCTATGGCGGCCTGCTGCCCTTCATTGGCCTGATGGCGGCCAGCCTGCTCGACACGGCGCGCAGCGGGGTGTGGCAGCAGGGTGCGCTCAATTACGGCGCGGTGATCCTCAGTTTCGTCGGCGCCCTGCACTGGGGCTTTGCGATGGGCACGCTGCGCATGGGCGAGCGGGCGCGCAATGTCTGCTTCGCCTGGAGCGTGGTGCCGGCGCTGCTGGCCTGGCTGGCGCTGCTGCTCGATCCGATTGCCGGCAGCGCCCTGATGGCCGCCGGCTTCGCCGCCCACTACCTGCAGGACCGGCGCCTGGCGCGCCACGCCGCCTTGCCTGCATGGTATCTGCCCATGCGCCTGCGCTTGTCGCTGGTGGCCTCGCTCAGCCTGATCGCCACCAGTTTCGCCAGTCGCGCCTGAGGCCGGCAGCCGGCAGTGGCGGTCTCAGCCTGCCTGCGCCTGGCGGCTGTTGAAATGCACGAGGCTGTCACTCACTTCGCCCGCCACCGCCGCGTAGAGACGGTGCAGGTGCGCCATGTCGGGCGCGCGGGGGCGCCAGTCGGCCACGCCCGCCTGCCGCTCGAAGTCGGTCAGCACGGCCGATAACTGGTCCGCGCCGATCAGCACCGTGGCGCCGTGCAGGGCGTGGGCGGCAACGGCGATCGCGCGCGCCTCGCCGCGGGCGATGGCCGCTTCGAGCTTGGCCAGCATGGCCGGCGCGATCGTCAGATACATGGTTGAGAGCTTGCGAAACGCGCCGATGTCGCCATCGAGCACGAGCAGCAGTTTTTCCGGGTCGATGTGACAGTAGGGGCTCATCGGGTCCTTGCGCGGCGCGCCTTGTGCGCGCAGCAGGCGCGCAGGTAACCGCACAGCTCGTCGTAATTGATCGGCTTGCGAAAGAACACCACGCCGTCGGGCACGCCGCCACGCCGCGCCACGTCCTCATGCGTCAGGCTCGACAGGATGGCGATGTCGATCTCGTGTAGCGTCGGGTCGGCCAGGATGGTCTGGACCACTTCGTAGCCGTCGATGCCGTCCATGACGATGTCGGCCAGCAGCACGTCGGGCGGCGTGCGCACGATCGCGATCAAGGCCTGGTAGCCGTTGTCGAAGAAGTTCAGGGTAATCGGTAATTTCCACGAGGTGATTTTCTGCTCGTAAATCTCGCGTTGCATGGGATTGTCTTCGATCACCAGCACCGCCAGCGGCCCCGGCGCGGCCGTCTCGCCCGCACCCGCACCCGCACCCGTCCCCTGGGTCGCCTTGTACGCCATCACCGCCGACAAGGCGATGCGGCGGTGCCCGCCCCGTGTCTTCCAGGCGGCCAACGCCCCCGCCTCCACCAGTTGCTGGACGGAGGTGATCGACAGGCCCAGGATCTGCGCCGCCTTCTGCGTGGTACACACCGCGTCGTCGGCCATGCCTGTCAGTGGTCCCGGTTTTACTTCCATGGTCTTGCTCCCGTTTTCTTGCCAATGCCTGCCGTTCACCCGGTCACCGGCCCCGTGATGATGCGGCAGATTGCCGCGTCTCAGTATGGCACGTTTGAATAATACCGATTTTAGCAACAGATTTCACAAAATTCACAAATATATGTTGTATTTGAGAAATACGAGGTACTATCGAGCACGTCGATGTTGCACGTCCGGCCCCTATGGCGGACACGTCGAGCGATTGACCTTGCCAATTCCGGCGGCGGTATCGACCCACCCGAAAGGAGCGCACCATGGCGCTAGTAAAGAAATTTTCCTCCGCTGCTCCGTTGCGTTTGAATGACGGCGCCCGGCTCAACCCCGCCAGCACCCGCGACGCCGAGGTCCAGCGCAAGAAGGCACGCACGCTGGCCAAGCAGCAGCAGGCGGCCGAGCGGGTTGCCGCCGCCACGGGCGAGCTCTCGTCCGGGATCAACGAGGCCTCGTCGGCGGCGCAGCTGCTGCGCCGCGCATCCGACCAGATCGCCAGCGGCGCCGAGCAGGCCGCCGGCGCCGCGCAGGAGGCGCTGGCCGCCCTGCAGCAGGTGGAAACGGCGATCGCCCGCCAGCTGCAAAACGCCGACATCAGCCAGCTCAAGGCCGAGGCGGTGCAAACCCTGGTGGCGCAGATCAATGGCGAAGTGACGAGCCTGATCGCCAACGTGGGCGTGGCCGCCGAGCGCCAGGGTGCCTCGGTGACCATGGTGGCCGAGCTGGAAAAGCAGGCCGCCAATATCGGCGACATCGTCAAGGCGGTGGCGCGCATCGCCGACCAGACCAACCTGCTCGCGCTCAACGCGGCCATCGAGGCAGCGCGCGCCGGCCAGCACGGCAAAGGCTTCGCCGTCGTCGCCGACGAGGTGCGCACGCTGGCCGAAACGTCGGAAAAAAGCGCCAAGCAGATCCAGGACCTGGTGGGCCAGATCCAGCAGGAGGTCAAGCTGATCGCCGAGGGCATGGGGGTGTCGGTCGAGCGGGTGCTGGCCGAAGTCGACAACGGCAAGCGCATCACGGGCGAGCTCGAACAGATTCGCATCGACGCCATCGAGATCGTCAGCGGCGTGCGCGACATCGCCACCGGCGCGCTGCAGTCGAACAACGCGGCCAGGCAGTCGCTCAAGGGTTCGCAGGAGATCGCCGCCGCCGCCGAGGAGCAATCGGCGGCCGCCGAGGAGTCGGCCAAGACGGTGCAGCAGCAGACCGATGCGCTGGGCGAATGCGAGCAGTCGGCGCAGACCCTGGCCGAACTGGCCGAGGACCTGAAAAACTCCACCGATGTGGCCAAGAGCGCCGAGGAAGTCGCTTCGGCGGCCGAGCAGCTGTCGTCGGCGGTGCAGCAGATTAACCGCTCGGGCGCGCAGATCACCGCCGCGCTCGACCAGATCCAGAAAGGCGCCCAGGTGCAGTCGGCCGGCACCGAGCAAGTCGCCGGCGCCGTCGCCCAGATCGACCGTGGCGTCGAGATCGCCCAGCAGCGGGGGCGCACCAGCGGCGTCAAGGTGGCGGCCATCAAGGCGCTGCTTGGCACCAACAAGAACAGCATCGACGGCCTGATCGACGGCATCTCGTCCTCGGTGCAGGCGTCGCGGGGCAGTCTCAAGCAGATCAAGGAACTCGAACTGGTGTCGCGCCGCATCGACAAGATCGTCGACGCCATCACCACCGTGTCGATCCAGACCAATATGCTGGCCGTGAACGGCTCGATCGAAGCGGCGCGCGCGGGCGAATTCGGCAAGGGCTTCGTCGTCGTCGCCACCGACATCCGCAACCTGGCCCACGACTCGGCGGAAAACGCTGACCGCATCAAGGACCTGGTGCGCGCCGTGCAGGACCAGATCGGCATCGTCGGGCGCGACCTGGAAGAAATCATGGCCACCGCCTCGAACGCGGCCGACAAGGCCAAGACCATCACCAGCAGTCTGGTGACGATCGAGTCCGACATCGCCGCCGTCGACCAGGGCACCAGCGAGATCATCGCCGCCGCCAACGAGATCGCGGTGGCCATCACCCAGGTCAAGACGGGCGTCGACCAGATCTCGGCGGCCGCCCAGCAGGCCGACAAGGCCGCCAGCGAAGCGGCCACCGTGGCCGCCCAGCAGTCGCAGGCGGCCGAACAGCTGTCGGCGGCGGTCGAGGAAATCGCCTCGCTGGCCGACGAACTGCAGAGCGCCTGATGGACAGCCTGCCCGACAGCGGCGTGGTTGCCGGGGCCGGCGCCAGCGTGCGCCAGTTCGTCACCTTCATCGTCGGCGACGAAGTGTTTGCCGTCGACATGGCGCCTGTACAGGAAATCATCCGCGTGCCCGAGGTCGTCAAGGTGCCGCTGGCGCCGGCGCTGCTCGATGGCCTGGCCAACCTGCGCGGGCGCGTGCTGCCCATCGTCAGCCTGCGCCGCCTGTTCGGCTTCGCCGAGCGTGTCAACGACGACGCCACCCGCGCCGTGGTGATCGACCTGGGCCAGCCGCTCGGCTTCGTCGTCGACCGCGTGGTCAGCGTGGTGGGCGTGGACGCCGCCCAGATCGAGGACACCGGCGCCATCCGCGCCGCCGTCGACACGGAACTGGTATCGGGCCTGCTCAAGAACGTCAGCGGCCACCCGATGGTGATGGTGCTCGATGTCGAGCGCATCATCGCGGCGCAGTTTGCCGGCAGCGCCAGCGCAGCCCGCGGTGTCGTCAGCAGCAGCATCAGCGAACCGGCTGCCAGCGCCGTGCTCGAGCACGGCAGCGACGAGCTGCACCTGGTTAATTTTGAGGTGGCGGGGCAGGAATATGCCATCGCCATCGACGACGTGCAGGAGATCGTCCAGGTGCCGGCGCAGATGGTCAAGGTGCCCAACGCGGGCGCCCACGTGCTGGGGGTGATCGTGTTGCGTCAGCGCCTGCTGCCGCTCATTTCACTGCGCTGCATGTTCGGCCTGCCCGAGCGCGCCCTCGACGAGCATAGTCGCATCGTCGTCGTCACCTTCGGCGGCGCCGCCGTCGGCGTCGTCATGGACCGCGTCAACGCCGTGCTGCGGGTGGCGCGCGCGGCCGTCGACGCCATGCCGGCCCTGCTGGCCGGCGACGACGCCATGTCCGACATCACGCAGATTTGCCGGCTCGAGGGCGGCAAGCGGCTGGTGGCGATCCTGTCGGTCGACAATCTGTTTCGCCACCAGGCGGTGCGATCGGCGCTGGCTGGCGCCGACGCCATGGCGGCGGCCGACACGCTGGCAGCTGCCGCCGACAGCGGCGGCAGCGACGACGAGGAGCAGGTGGTGGTATTCCTGCTGGGCGAGGAGGAATTCGCCGCGCCCATCGACAGCGTGCAGGAAATCGTGCGCGTGGCCGACACCTTGACGCGCGTGCCGAAGGCGCCTCCCGAGGTGGAAGGGGTGATCAACCTGCGCGGCGCGGTGCTGCCGGTGATGGACTTGCGGCGCCGGCTGGGCCTGGCCGCGATCGCGCGCAGCGACCGCCAGCGCATCATGGTGTTCCTCGTCGATGGCGCCCGCACGGGCTTTATCGTCGACTCCGTGGTCGAGGTGCTGATGCTGCCCAAGGGCGCCATCGTGGCCGCGCCGCGGCTGGCGGCAACCGCGCCGGCCCTGCTGGCGCGCATGGCCAACCTGGAACAGGCGGGCCGCCTGCTGCAGCTGATCGATCCGGACCACCTGGTCGACGCGGGCGGACGCGCCGCGCTGGCGAGCATGGCGGCCTAGGGAGCACGCATGATCAGGTTGCTCATCGTTGACGACTCGGCGCTGATGCGGCGCCAGCTGGCCGCGCTGTTCGACGGCGAGCCCGATTTCGAGGTGCGGCTGGCCCGCAATGGGGTCGAGGCGGTGCTCGAAAACCGCCGCTTCGAGCCGGACGTGATCACTCTCGACATCAATATGCCGGAGCTGGACGGGCTGACGGCGCTGGCGATGATCATGGCCGAGCGCGAGGTGGCGGTGGTGATGGTCTCGTCGCTGACGGAGAAGGGCGCGCTGATCACCTTCGAGGCGCTCAACCTGGGTGCGGTCGATTTCATCGCCAAGCCGGGCGGCACCATCTCGCTGTCGATCGACCTGGTGCGCGCGGCCATCATCGAAAAAGTGCGCACGGCGGCGCAGGCGCGGCCGCGCCGGACCGCGCGCCGCCCCGTCCCGCTGGCGCTGCCGGAGGCGGCGTGGGCGCCAGCGCCGGCGCCAGCGTCCGCGCCGGCGCCGGCGCGCGAAGGGGTGGTGGTGGTGGGGGTCTCGACGGGTGGCCCGAATACGCTCGAACAGATCCTGCCGCTGCTGCCCTTGACGCTGCCATGGCCGGTGCTGGTGGCCCAGCACATGCCGGCCAGTTTTACCGCCTCGTTCGCCAACCGCCTGGACGGCCTGTGCTCCCTCAAGGTGGTCGAGGTCAATCGCCCGATGCCGCTCGAAGCGGGCACGATCTATATCGGCAAGGGCGGCGCCGACATGGTGGTGGTGCGCCGCTCCGGTCGCCTGACCGTGATCGCCAAGCCGGAAAACGACGCCTTCCTGTGGCATCCCTCGGCCGAGCTGTTGGGGCGCAGCGCGCTCGAGCAGCTCGAAGCCGCCAATGTGGTCGGCGTCATGCTCACCGGCATGGGCTCGGACGGCGCCAACGCCTTTGCCGATATCCGCCGCCGGGGCGGGCGCACGATCGCCGAGTCGAAAGAGTCGGCGGTGGTGTTCGGCATGCCGGCCGAATTGATCAAGCGTGACGGCGCCACCGTCATCTTGCCCGCAGAAAAAATCGCCGCCCAGGTCAATGCCTGGCTCGGCTGCTAAGCGAAGGAAACGCCATGGCTTTTGTTTCATCGACCCCCGCCGGCGCCGCTGCCGACGACACCAGCACCAGCACCAGCGCCAGCTTCGCCGACCTGGTCGCGCAACTGGACGCCGCCGACGCCACCGTGCGGCGCTGGGCCGCGCGCGACTTGCAGGGCCGCGACGGCGCCTCGGCCGTGCTGGCCGCGCGCCTGGCCGGCGAGAGCGACGCCGCCGTGCGCGACGTGATTCTCACCAGCCTGACCCGGCGCGGCGACGCCGACGCCGTCGCCGCGCTGGTGGCGGCCCTGCGCAGCGAAGACGCGGCCCGCCGCAACGAGGCGATCGAGGCGATGAAGGCGCTGCCCGACGAGGTGGCGCCGGTGATGGGCGCGCTGCTGGCCGACCCGGACTCGGACGTGCGCATCATGGCCGTCAATGTGCTCGAGTCGCTGCGCCACCCGCAGGTGGAGGACTGGCTGATCGGCGTGATCGAGCACGACGACGTCGTCAATGTGTGCGGCGCCGCCGTCGACCTGCTGGGCGAAGTGGGCACGGCGGCCGCCCGCACACCGCTGGCGCGCCTGCTGGCGCGCTTCGCCGATGAACCCTACATCGTGTTCGCCGCCCAACTGGCGCAACAGCGTATCGGCCAGGACTAGCCATGGCAAAAGTGACCATCAGCGAAGACGATTTCCAGAAATTTCAGGAATACTTTTATCGCAAGACCGGCATCCAGTTCGACACCGCCAAGCGCTATTTTGTCGACAAGCGCCTGGTCGAGCGCATCGAAGCGAATGACTGCGACGACTTCCGCAGTTATTTCACCATGCTGCGTTTCCAGGCATCGGGCGCCGAACTGCAGGCGCTAGTGAACCTGATGACCATCAACGAGACGTATTTCTTTCGCGAGGAATACCAGTTCGATTGCCTGGTCAATTCCATCCTGCCCGAACTGGTGGCGCGCAAGAAAGACCGCGCCCCCATCCGCATCTGGGTGCTGCCCTCGTCCTCGGGCGAGGAAGCCTATTCGATCGCCATGTGCCTGCTCGAACGCTGGCCCGGCATCGTCCAGTGGGACGTCGAAATCATCTCGTCGGACATCGACACGCGCATCCTGGCCCAGGCCCGCGCCGGCTGCTACAGCGAGCGCTCCATCAAGCACGTGCCGCGCGCCTACCTGCAGCGCCACTTCAGGACCACCGCCGACGGCTACCAGCTCAGCGACGACTTGCGCTGCGCCGTCGAATTTACCCGCGTGAACCTGATGGATGCGGCCGACGTGCGGCCCTACCGCAATTTCGACGTGGTGTTCTGCCGCAACCTGCTCATTTATTTCGACGACCTCTCGCGCAAGCAGGCCGCCGAAACGTTTTACGACGCGCTGGTGCCGGGCGGTTTTATCTGCCTGGGCCATTCGGAGTCGATGAGCCGCATTTCCTCGCTCTACAAGATACGCAAGTTTCCTGAAGCGATTGTTTATCAGAAACCCCGGGAGACCCCATGAAGCACATCCTGATCGTCGACGACGCCGCCACCGTGCGGATGTACCACCGCGCCATCCTCGAGGGCGCCGGCTACCGGGTCGACGAGGCGATCAACGGCTTCGAAGCGCTGGAAAAGGCGCTGTGCCAGGCCTATGACCTGTACCTGGTCGACGTCAACATGCCCAAGATGGATGGCTACACCCTGGTACGGGCGCTGCGCGCCGAAGGAGAGATCGCGCAGGCGCCGGCGGTGATGGTGTCGACCGAGGCGCAGGCTGCCGACCGCGACAAGGCCTACCAGGCCGGCGCCAACCTGTACCTGATCAAGCCGACCCGGCCCGAAGTGCTGCTGGCCCATGTCGCCTGCCTGCTGGGGGACGACTTGTGACAGCGCTGCTGCAGCAGTTTCTCAGCGAGGCGCGCGATGGCTTGCAGGGCATCGGCGAGCGCCTGATCGAGCTCGAAGCGGCGCCCGCCGACAGCGCCCTGATGAACGAGCTGTTCCGCCTGGTCCACACCCTCAAGGGCAACGCCGGCCTGTTCGAGCTGCCGGAAGTGTCGCGCGTGCTGCACGCGGCCGAGGACCTGATGGTGGCGGTGCGCGATGGCGCGCGCGGCTTCGACGTGGCGCTGGCCGACCGCCTGCTGGCGGCGATGGATTTTGTCAGCCTGCTGCTCGACGAACTCGAGGCCGATGGCGGCAGCGGCGGCGCCGTCCACGCGGCCACCTCGGCGGCGCTGGCGCAATCGCTGCGCGCGCTGATCGGCGCGCCCGCCGCCGATGCCGATGCCGATGCCATCGCCGCCGCCGACGCCCCTGCCGTGGCCGGGCCGGCGCTGGCGGCGCAGGCGGCGGCGGCCTTGCTGGCGGTGCCGCCAGCGCTGCTGCAGGCCTGGCGCGCGCGCAGCGCGGACGCGGCGCCCTTGTCGTGGGTCTGCTACGCGCCCGAACCGGAATGCTTTTTCAAGGGCGAGGATCCGCTCTACCACGTGCTGCAAAGCCCCGAGGTGCTGTGGCAGCGGGTGCAGGCGGGCCAGCCCTGGCCGCCGCTCGGGCAGCTCGACGCCTACCGCTGCGTGTTGCGCTTTGAATTTGTCAGCGCCGCCCCGCGCGCGGCGCTCGACGCGCATTTTCGCTACGTGCCCGAGCAGATCGGCGTGCTGGCGCTGACGCCGGCCATGCTGGCGCCAGCGCACCAGTCAGCCGCGCCGGCGGCACCGGCCGCGCCGGCGCCGTCGCCGAAGGCCGCCATCGCCGCCGCCATCTGCGCCGCCCAGCTGGGCGTGCTGGCCGCGCCCGACAGCGGCGCCGGGCTGGCCGGGCGCCTGCGCGCCACGGCCACCACGCTGGCCGGCTGCCTGCGCAGCATGGACCGGCGCGCGCGCCTGCCGGCACTGGCGGCGGCACTGGCGGCGGCGCTGGCGGCCGACAGCGCCGCGCCCCTGCACGACTGGCTGCTCACGGAGCTGGCGCCGGCGGACCCGGCGGAGCCGGTCGAGGTGAGCGCCGCCGCGTCCGAGGCCGAACCGGGCCCCGCGCAAAACCGCCGCCACGACGACACGGGCGCCGGCGCCGTCACGACGCTCAAGGTCGACCAGGAAAAGATCGACCGCCTGATGAACCTGATCGGCGAAATGGTGGTGGCCAAGAACAGCTTGCCCTACCTGGCCGCCCGCGCCGAGAGCGTGTTCGGCGTGCGCGAACTGGCGCGCGAGATCAAGTCGCAGTACGCCGTCATCAACCGCATCGCCGAGGAGATGCAGGACGCCATCATGCAAGTGCGCATGATGCCCGTGTCCTTCGTCTTCCAGCGCTTTCCCCGCCTGGTGCGCGACCTGTCGCGCAAGCTGGGCAAGGAGGTCCGGCTGGTGCTCGAGGGCGAGCACACCGAGGCCGATAAAAACATCATCGAGGCGCTGGCCGACCCGCTGATCCACATCGTGCGCAACAGCCTCGATCACGGTCTCGAGTCGCCCGCCGAGCGGCAGGCGGCCGGCAAGAGCGGCAGCGGCCTGCTGCTCATCCGCGCCGCCCAGGAAGGCGGGCGCGTGCTGATCGACATCAGCGACGATGGCCGCGGCATCGATCCCGAACGCATCAGGCGGCGCGCCCTCGAACGGGGCCTGATCGACGATGGCCAGTACGCGCGCCTGTCCGACCGCGAGGCCGTCAACCTGGTGTTCGCCGCCGGTTTTTCGACCGCCGAGGTGGTCTCGGACCTGTCCGGGCGCGGGGTCGGCATGGACGTGGTGCGCAGCGCCGTCGAACAGGTGCACGGCACCGTCGAGCTCGACAGCACGGTGGGGCAGGGCACCCGCCTGCGCCTGTCGCTGCCACTGTCGATGGCGCTGTCGCACGTGATGATCATCGAGGCGGGCGGCCAGATTTTTGGCGTGCCGATGGACATCGTCGTCGAGACGGTGCGGCTGCCGCGCACGGCCATCCACACCCTCAAGCACAGCCGCACGGCGGTGCTGCGCGAGCGCGTCGTGCCACTGCGCTCGCTCGACGAATTGCTGGTGCTCGGCTCGCCCCCGCGCGCCAACGCCTACGACGAACTGGCCACCCTGGTGATCCGCGTCAATGGCGAACCGGTGGGCGTGCTGATCGACGATTTCCGCGACGTCGCCGGCATCATCCTCAAGCCCATGGGCGGCATCCTGGGCGGCCTGCCCGGTTACAGCGGCTCGGCCCTGCTGGGCGACGGCGCCGTGCTGATGGTGTTGAATCTGAAGGAACTGCTCTGATGCCGATTATTTATACCGACGAGCTGGCCCGTTTTGACGGCATCGCCAGCGTCGAAGAGGCCGAACTGCTGCTGGAATGGGTGCAGACGCACCCGCACGGCGCCGCCGACCTGGCCGCCTGCACGCACCTGCACGCGGCCGACCTGCAAGTGCTGATGGCGGGCGCCGTGCGCATCGCCGCCTGGCCCACCGACGACACCCTGCGCAGCTGGCTTGGCTGCGCTCTCACCCCCACTTGAAACAAGGACCCGCAATGGCCAAGACCATCATGATCGTCGACGACTCCGTCACCATGTTAATGAGCTTACGAAACAGCCTGGAAATCGCCGGCTTCCTGGTGCTGGCAGCGGCCGATGGCGCGCTGGCGCTGACCCAGCTGAAAGGGGGCCAGCGGCCCGACCTGATCATCACCGACATCAATATGCCGAACATGGGCGGCATCGAATTGATCGGCAAGGTGCGCGCGCTGCCCGGCTTTCGCTTCATTCCCATCCTGGCGCTGACCACCGAGAGCGGCCAGGTGCGGCGCGATGAGGCCAAGGCGATGGGCGCGAGCGGCTGGCTGGTCAAGCCGGTCGCCAGCGCCGACCTGGTGCGCATCATCAAGCAGGTACTGCCGGGAGCATGAAAGTGGCCGCGTTCCCGTTCGCCCGCGCGCGCTGGGCCGGCCTGGCCGGCGTGGCGGTGGCGCCGCTGGCGCTGGCGCTGTGCGCACTGTTGCCGCGTGCCTGGTTCGCTGGCGCCGACCGCCTGCTGGGGCGCCCCGGCGGCGCCTTGCTGCTGCTGGCGCTGCTGTTGCTGATCGGGCAGGCGCTGCGGCGCGCGCGCGTGCCGGTGCCGGTGTCGACCACGACGGTGGCAGCGGCGGTGGCGCCGGCGCCCGTGGCCGCCATCCTGGAGAGGGAAATCGCGCTCGACCAGGCCATCGGCGTGCGCCTCGACGCCATCGTCGCCGACAGCGAGAGCGCGGCGCTGGCCATCATCGGCAATGTGCGCCAGTTGTACGATTCGGCCAGCGTGCTGGTCCATTACCTGGACAGCTCGGGCATGCAGGCGGAGGAACTGGGCAAGGAAATCAAGGACAGCGTGCGCTACCTGGTGGAAATCGGCGGCTTCATCGGCGCCATGCCGCCCAAGCTCGAGCGCGACCTGCGCAATGTCGGCAGCGTGGTCGAGGAAATTGCCGCCATGAGCGCGCTGGTCGAGGGCGTCCATGACCTCGGCCTGCAGTCGCACATCCTGTCGATCAATGCGGCCATCGAGGCCGGTCGGGCCGGCCCGGCCGGCGCCACCTTTGCCGTGCTGGCCACCCAGATGCGCCTGCTGGCGGCCGATTCGCAAGGGGTGGCCAGCCGCATCCAGGCGGGCCTGGCGCGCACCCGCGCCGTCATCGAGGGCGGCATGGCCACCGGGCTGGCCGAGTCGTCGGCGCAACTGGGCCAGGTAGCACACGCGGTCGCCTCGATCGACCGGCTCAAGGACAATTTCGAGGACATGAGCCAGTACTATAAAACCCGCTTCGCCGTCGTCAGCAAGCACAATGAAGACCTGGCCGGCGACATCTCGGCCGCGCTGGGCCAGATCCAGCACCAGGACGTGCTGCGCCAGACCATCGAGCGGATCGGGCACGCGCTGGACCAGCGCCACGCCGCGCTCAACGACACCATCGGCGGCGCCGCGGCCGCCGCGCTGCCGGCGCGGCTCGAGACGCTCACCGCCGATTACCTGCGCGAGGAACAGCGCCACCTGGCGCCAGCTGCCGCCGGCGCCGACGCGCCCCCGGCGTTCGAGCTGTTTTGAGCACCCTCTGCCGGCCGCCTGCGCTGCGTGCGCTTGCCAGGCTGCCCCACCGCGCCCGTATCCTTTCCTGCCAGGAGCCGCCCATGTCCCGCCAACTTCCCGTCGTCGCGCCGGCCAGCGTGCCGATCAACTGCGCCGCCGACATCGTGCAGGCGCGCCGCTGCGTGCGCCAGCTGGGCGCCGCGCTGGGCTTTGGCTACGCCGACCAGACCCGTCTTGCCACCGCCGTCGCCGAACTGGCCCGCAATGTCGTCGACCACGCCGGGGCCGGCGTGTGCCGGATCGACGATGTCTCCGACGCTGCCTGGCGCTGCGTGCGCATCGTCGTCGAGGACCACGGCCCCGGCATTGCCAGCATCGAGCGCGCCACCCAGGACGGCGTCAGCGGCGGCGGCGGCCTGGGCGCGGGGCTGCCGGGCGTGCGTCGCTTGACCGACAGCTTCATGATCGAGTCGCGGCCCGGCCTGACGCGGGTGACCATCAGCCTGTCCGCACGCAAGGAGCTGCCATGAGGCCGCACGCCTCGGCCACCCAGGCCGCGCGCTATTTCGACTTGCTCAGCGACGCCCTGTTCGGCGCGGACCCGGAACTGGCACTGGCCGGCGCGGCCGCGCTGGGGCGCGAATTTTTTGCGCAGGGACTGCTGCCCGAGGACTATGTCGAGGTGCACCACGGCGCCGTGCGCCGCCTGGCCCTCGAGCGCCCGGCGTTGCGCCTGGAGGCGGTGGCCGACGGCCTGATGGCGCCCCTGATGGAGCAGTCGATGGCCTACAGCCTGGCGTTTCGGCGCAAGCGCGAACAGACCGCGGCGTTCAAGGTGCGCGCCGCCCAGGCCGGCCGGCTCGAGGCGATCGGCACCATGGCCGCCGGCATCGCCCACGATTTCAATACCATCCTCGGCGTCATCAATGGCTACGCCGAATTGCTGCTCGATGAGATCGGCGAGGACCCCGTCAGCCGCGACTACGCCGAGGAGGTGCTGGCGGCGAGCATGCGCGCGCGCGACCTGATCGTGCGCATGCTCGCGTTTGCGCGCCAGACGCCGATCGCGCCGCGGGCGATCGACGCCGCCGAATTCGTCAAGGACGCCATCAAGATGATCCGGGTCAGCCTGGGCAGCGGCATCGTGCTGGCCTTCCATTCCGACTTCGAGCGCGTCGACACGCTGGCCGACCCCCTGCAGATCGAGCAGATCGTCATCAACCTGTGCATGAACGGCGCCGATGCGATGGACGGCCAGGGCAAGCTGGCCGTCGATATCGTCGCGGCGGCGCCCGTCGTCGGCGCGGGCGGCGCCGTGCTGCGGCGCTTTTGCATCGTCGTCACCGACCATGGCAGTGGCATGACGGCCGAAGTCCAGCGGCGCGCGCTGGACCCGTTTTTCACCACCAAGGCGCCGGGCAAGGGCAGCGGCCTGGGCCTGTCGGTGGTGTACGGCATCGTCGCCGACCTGGGCGGCGACATCCAGATTCAAAGTGAACCGGGCGTGGGCACCAGCTTTCACATTTTCCTGCCCCTGCAAACCCCCGCTCCGGCAGAACTCCACACAGAAAGATAGAACACCATGGCGCATATCCTGGTCGTCGAAGACGACACGCAATTTTTGCAGATGCTCGTCAAGATGCTGCAGGCGGACGGCCACCGGGTGGCCACCGCCGCCGACGGCGCGCTGGCGCTGGAGCAAGTCGAGCAATTGCAGCCGGAGTTGATCATCACCGACATCCTGATGCCCAACCTGGACGGGGTGGAAACCATCCTCGCCCTGTCGCAGCGGGGCCATGCCACGCCCGTGATCGCCATGTCGGGCGGGCGCCGCTCGATTTCGGCCGAATTCAACCTGGCCTCGGCCAGCCTGATGGGGGTCGAAGCGGTGCTCGCCAAACCGTTCACGCGCCAGGCCCTGCGCGAGGCGATCGGGCAGGCGCTGGCCTGAGCTGGCCCGGCCAGCGTTCACGCGGCCCGTTGGCGCACCGCCGGCGCCGCCCGCAGATCGCGCCGGTCCAGCTGGCCGGCCCGGCAGGTCAGGCCGAACGCCGCCGCCACCACCAGCGCGCCGATCCACGGCGTTGCCATCAGGCCCAGGTGGGCGACGATCAGGCCGCCGGCCCAGGCGCCCAGCGCGATGCCCACATTGAACGCGGCGATATTGAGGCCCGCGGCGACATCGATCGCCTGCGGCGCATCGAGCGTGGCGCGCTGGACGACATACACCTGCAGGCCCGGCACATTGCCGAACGCCACCGCCCCCCACACCAGCACGGTGGCCAGCACCAGCAGCGGGTGGGCCGCGCTCCAGGTCAGCACCAGCAGCACCAGCGCGAGCAGGGAGAACATCGTTTGCAGGGCGCGCACGGGACCGTGGCGGTCGGCCAGCTTGCCGCCCCAGATATTGCCGAACGCGACCGAGACGCCATACACGAGCATCACCAGGCCCACGCTCGAGGCCGAGTAGCCGGAGACCTGCTGCAGGATCGGCGCCAGATAGGTAAAAGCGATGAAACTGCCGCCGTAGCCCAGCGTGGTCATGCCGTACACCAGCAGCAGGCGCGGTTGTTTGAGCACCGCCAGCTGGGTGGCCAGCGAGGACGGCGCGCCGTTGGCGATGTTGCCTGGCACCAGCAGTGCGCTGCCCAGCACCGCGATCACGCCCAGCAGCGACACCGCCAGGAAGGTCGCCTGCCAGCCGAAGTGCTGGCCGATCCAGGTGCCCAGCGGCACGCCCGTCACCAGCGCCACCGTCAGGCCGGAAAACATCAGGGCGATGGCGCTGGCGGCCTTGTCCTTGGGCACCAGGCCGGTGGCGATGGTCGAGCCGATCGAAAAGAACACGCCGTGGGCCAGGCCGGTGAGCACGCGCGCGCCCATCAGGGTGGCGTAGCCGGGGGCCTGCCAGGCCAGCAGGTTGCCAATGGTGAAAATCACCATCAGGGCCAGCAACAACTGCTTGCGCGGGAGGCGACCGGTGAGGGCCGTCAGCACGGGCGCGCCGATGGCGACGCCCACCGCGTACAGGCTGACCAACAGACCGGCCGAGGGCAGCGACACGGCCAGGTCGGCGGCAATGGTGGGCAGCAGGCCGACGATGACGAATTCGGTGGTGCCGATGGCGAAGGCGGACAGGGTCAGCGCCCAGAGTGCGAGGGGCATGGCAAGCTTTCAAAAGTGGACAGGCAGGCAGTGTGGCGCACGGCAGGCGGCGGAAACAGCCGCTGCCGTACAATTGACTTTTGACTGGGAGTCATCAATGCTCGACTTGCCCGCCCTGATTGCATTCGACGCCGTCATCGCCGCCGGTTCGTTTTCCGCCGCCGCCGCGCGCCTGGGGCAGACCCCGTCCGGGGTCAGTCGCACCATCTCGCGCTTCGAGGCGCGCCTGGGCATGACGCTGATCGTGCGCACCACGCGCCGGCTCGACCTGACGGAAGAGGGCGCCTGGCTGCTGGAACGGGCGCGCAAGGTACTGGCCGAGCTGGCCGAGACGGAAGCGCAATTGCCCAGCCGGCGCGCGCAGCCGGCCGGGCTGGTGCGTGTCAATGCCGCCACCCCGGCCCTCGACTTTCTGATCGCGCCGCTGGCGGCCCAGTTCATGGATGCCTATCCGCTGGTGCGGCTCGAGCTCACCAGCGGCGAGACGGTGATCGACCTGATCGAGGAGCGCGCCGATCTGGCCATTCGCATCGGCAATCTGGCCGATTCGTCGCTGAACGCGCGCAAGCTGGGCACGAGCGCGCTGCGCCTGCTGGCCGCGCCCGCCTACCTGGCGCGCCACGGCGTCCCGCGCAGCGTCGACGCGCTCGTCAAGGAGCACCGCCTGCTGGGCTTTAGCGCGCCCGCCTCGCTCAATATCTGGCCACTGGCCGGCTCCGGTACCGGCGCTGGCGCCGCCGGCCTGGCCATCGAGCCGGTGCTGCGCGCCTCGAACGGCGGCAGCCTGCGCCAGCTGGCCCTGCACGGCGCCGGCATCGTCTGCCTGTCGCATTTCATGACCCGGCACGACCTTGCCAGCGGCGCCCTGGTGCCCGTGCTCGACGAACTGCGCCTGCCATGGACGCAGCCGATCTGGGCGGTGTTCTACAAGCAGGGCGCGCTGGCGCCGCGGGTGGCGGCGCTGGTCGATTTCCTGGCGCGCCGGCTGGCCGAGAGCGGTCTTGATTCCTGAACGGCAACGCTGCAGTGCTACCATCGCGGGGTAGCAGTGATCACCTTGTCTTTTCTTTTTCACCTTATTGTTTACCCACAAAGCCCCCCATGAGCATGCGTCGCGACTTCCTCATCAAAGCCCCCCTCGGCCTGCTGGCCGCCACCACGCTGGCCCGCGCCGGCGGACAGGCGGCGCCGCCGGCGCCGGCCGGCGCGCCGCCCACCTTCGGCGCCAGCGCCGCCAGTGGCCCGGAAGTGACGGCGGCCACCTTCGCCGAGGCGGAAAAGCTGATGCAGGTGGCCCTGAGCCCGGCCCAGCGGGCGCAGGCGGCGGGCAACTGGCGCGTGTCGATGGCGGCCCTGCAGGAACGCCGCACGGGCCCGCGCAAACTGGCCATCGCCGATGACGTGGCGCCGGCCACGCTCTGGCGGCCGCTGGCCCCGGCCGTCGGCGCCGCGCACCGTGCGCCGCCGGGGCGCGCGCGCTTCGTCGGCAGCACGGCGGCGCCGGCCCTGCCGGCGGCCGACGACGACATCGCCTTCGCCCCCGTCACCCACCTGTCGCGCTGGATTGCCACGCGCGCGCTCAGCGCCGAGCGGCTCACCGGCATTTACCTGGCGAGAATCGCCCGGCTCGACGGCACGCTGCGCAGCGTAATCACCGTCACCGCCGCGCACGCCATCGAACGGGCCCGGCTGGCCGACCGTGAAATCGCCGCCGGCAAGTACCGCGGGCCCCTGCACGGCATCCCGTATGGCGTCAAGGATCTGCTCGACACCGCCGGCATTGCCACCACCTGGGGCGCCGAACCGATGCGCAACAATGTGCCCGCCCGCGACAGCGCCGTGGTGGCGCGGCTCAACGCCGCCGGCGCCGTCATGGTCGCCAAGCTGAGCCTGGGCGCGCTGGCCCTGAACGACATCTGGTTCGGCGGCCAGACCATGAATCCGTGGTTGCCGCAAGAGGGCGCCTCGGGCTCGAGCGCCGGCCCCGGCGCCGCCACCGCCGCCGGCCTGGTGGGGTTTTCGATCGGCAGCGAAACGGGCGGCAGCATCGTCAGTCCCGCCATGCGCTGCGGCGTGACGGGCTTGCGTCCCACCTTCGGCCGGGTGGCGCGCAGCGGCGCCATGACCTTGTGCTGGTCGCTCGACAAGCTCGGCCCCATGACGCGCGGGGTCGAGGACGCCATGCTGGTGCTGGCGGCCATCCACGGCGCCGATCCCGGCGACCTGGCCAGCGTCGACGCGCCGCTCGCCTTCAATGCGAACGCCCCCGTGCGCGGCCTGACCATCGGCTACTTCCCCGACTGGATGAACGAGGCGCCCGCCATCGACGTCGACCGCGCCGCGCTGGCCATGGCGGTGGCGGCGGGCATGAAGGCGGTGCCGGTCAGCTTGCCCGACTGGCCGTACCAGAGCCTGAACACGGTGCTGTTCGCCGAAGCGGCGGCCGCCTTCGAGGGCTGGGCGCTGGACGGCCGCTTCGACCAGTTGACGGCGCAGGTGGCCGACGCCTGGCCCAACCTGCTGCGCCAGGCGCGCTTCCTGTCGGCGGTCGATTTTGTGCAGGCCGATCGCCTGCGCCGCCTGGTGGCGCTGGAAATGGCGCGCATTTTCAGCCAGGTCGACGTGCTGCTGGTGCCGTCGCTGCGCGACGAAATGCTGACCATCTCGAATTTTACGGGCCATCCGAGCCTGACCCTGCGTACCGGCACGGTGGGCGTGCGCCAGGCGCGCAGCGACTGGGCGAGCGACCCGGCCCGGCCCATGCCCACCTTCGCCAGCGAGCGCCAGGTGCCGCACGGCGTGACCCTGATCGGCCGCCTGTTCGACGAGGGCACCGTCGCCAGCGTCGGCCTGGCGCTCGAGCGCGCCGCTGGCGTGGTGCGCCTGCGGCCGCCGGGGTTTTAATGCTGGCGGCATGTAAATACTAACCGGGAGTATTTAAATGTCATGGCGAAGTGGTTCGGTAAAATAAGCGGGAGTATGGGTTAAATTGCAACTGGGCAACATTCAACACATTGATCGAATTGACATGGAAAAGCCATCTTTATCGCCATTTCGATAATGTTTGGAGGCTTGATAATTGATAAAACGCAATCTATCTTTTCTCAAGGAGTTTTCCATGGAACAGCTTTTCGCAGTGACCCCGACCCCGTCCAGCGCTTCGCCCATTCTGGCCGGTCGGCTCAATGAACAAGATGCGGTCGAGCGTTTGCCGTTCATCATCAAGCGGGTGGAAACGGCGGAAGACATGCGCAAGGCGGTGCAAGTGCGGCACGCCGCTTACGCCCGCCACGTGCCGGCGTTTGCCGAGACCTTGCTGTTGCCCGAGGACAGTGATTACGATGACAATTGCATCGTCTTGCTGGCCGAATCAAAGCTCGACGGCACGCCGCTGGGCAGCACCCGCATCCAGACCAATCTGTACGGGCCCTTGCACGTGGAGTCGTCGATTACCTTGCCCGACTGGCTGCAAGGGGTGCGCCTGGCCGAAGTGACGCGACTGGGGATCGACGAAGGGCGGGTGGGGCGCATTGTCAAGATTGCCCTGATCAAGGCCTGTTTTGAGTATTGCGAAAACCACCAGATCGAGCACGCCGTGGTGACCGGCCGCGCGCCCATCGACCGCCAGTACGAGCAACTGATGTTCCGCGATGTGTTCGAGGACAAGGCCTACGTGCCCCTGCACCACGTCGGTAACATTGCGCACCGCGTGATGGCCTTCGAGATTGCCACCGGCGAAGCGCGCTGGAGCGCGGCCAAGCACCCCTTGCTGAAATTTTTCAAACACACGCGCCATCCGGACATCGACATCGGCAAGAAATCGGCCACCCGACTGGTGCGCGGACCGGGCACCGATTTCGTGCCGGAGATGGGGCGCGCGCGCATGCACGCCGCCCTGTGACGTGGGGGCAGGGCGCGGGCGAGCCTGCCGCGCCCCCGGTGAATGTTTCTTGCAAGTCATTGATTATGGTGTAAATTGTTATGCGCGAGCTATCGCCGGCCGCTTGTGCGGCGCGTTCTTGCGCGATCGACAATGCGGCGCGCCGGGCCCGGGTACATACAGCAAAGATGGCAAAGAAATAATTTCGCACAGATAATGTTGCAAATCATCATTTGCATGTATGCTGATCGATTGCACCGCGGCAGCTGCGCCGCGGCCTTTCAGACCACAGAACCGCCTTAATGCAAAAGTTGTCGCAATCGTTACGCATCACGCTGCCCTTGCTTGCCCAGCGATGGCTGGACGCGGCTTTGCGCCTGTTTTCGTTTTACCTGGTCCCGCTGGGTATTGCGCTCATTTCGCTGATTGCCCTGCTGTTCTGGAACGACGAGTACGCCACCAAGGGCGACGTGCCGCTGGTGATGCGGGTGGTGCCCCACGAGGGCACGCCGTTCAGCCCCGACGGCGCGCTCACCGCGCTGCAGCAGACGGCGCTGGTGCCCAGCTATGACACGCGCCTGTCGGAAGCGCCGGTGTGGTTTGATTTCCACACTTTGCCACGGCCGGGCCGTGAATTCGTGGTGGAGTTTCCGTCGCGCCACGCGGTCGACATGGCCTGCTGGGATGCTGATAGCCTGCAGCAGATCGGCGAAGCGAGCCGCGGCGCGGCGCACCAGGCGCTGTCGGTGGCAAAGGCGGGCTTCGTGCTGAAAATGGCGCAGATGCCGCCGCATATCCTGTGCCGCGCCGCATTTATCGGCCCCGCCCGCCTGTCGGCGGTGCAATGGCCGGACACCGATTTCGACCTGTCGACTGAGCACTATCATCGCAAATCGGGCCTGCTCGACGGCGGCATGATCGTGCTGGCCCTGTTCGTGCTCATTACCGCGGCCATCAACCGCCAGCGCCTGTACGTGCTGTTTGCCGCCTGGCTGATCCTCAACCTGCGGGTGGGCGCCCTGTCGGCCGGCTGGGACATCCAGTGGCTGGGCCAGGTGGTGCCGGAATCGTGGCTGCTGATCAGCCGTCCCGTGTCGATCACGCTGCACGGCATGTGCACGCTGACCCTGTACCAGACATTGTTGCAGGAAAATTTCCGCCACACGCGCTACCGACTCGCCATGCGCTTCATGCAGTGGTGCTGCCTGCCCCTGCTGGTGGCGGCGGTGGCCTTGCCATACCGGGTCTTCCTGCCGATCCTGTGGATGATCCTGGTGGCGGGCTGCTCGGTCACCACGCTGGGCCTGGTGAGCATCATGTTCAAGGCCCGCACCCGGGCCGCGTCCTGGATCGCCGCCTCGTTCTCCGTCACCTTCGTCGCCTCGCTGTCCGAAGTGGTGGCGGCCGCGTTCGGCATGCGCGAGCTGACCGGGGTGATCAACTCGGTGACCGCGGCGCTCGCCTCCAGCCTGCTGGCGGCGCTGGCCGTTGCTGAACAGATGCGGGCCGAGACGGAGCAGCGCGTCGATGCCCAGCAGGAGCTCGAACACACCTACAGTGCAATGCCGGTCGGCCTGTTCACCCTCGATATGGATGGCAACTTCCTCAGCGCCAATCCGGCCCTGCAAAAAATGTTGGGCGCACCCATCGAACTGAGCCGCACGCGCTGGAACCAGTTCTTCGAAGACGCCGTGTGGAACCGCTTGCACGAGGTGGTGCACGCGGACGCCGATGCCGAACTGGAAATTTGCGACCGCGACGGCCAGCGCCGCTACATGGTGCGCGCCATCCTTGCCCGTGGGCGCATCGAAGGGGTGCTGCAGGATGTGACGGAGCAGACCAAGGCCACCGAGCAACTGCGCTTCATGGCCAACAACGACCCCTTGACGAAGGTGTTCAACCGGCGCGGCATCGAGAAGATGTTTGCCAGCGCAACGGGCGCCGGCGCCGGCGGCAAACCGGTCGCGCTCGCCTATATCGACCTCGACCGCTTCAAACTGATCAACGATCTGTTCGGCCACGCGGCCGGCGACGAAGTGCTCAAGCAGGTGTGCGAGCGCATGGCCACCATGCTGGCCGGCGGCCAGCAGATCGGTCGCGTGGGCGGCGACGAATTCGTCATCGTCATGCCCGACACGGCCATTCCGCTGGCCTCGCTGATCTGCCGCGGCATCGTCGATTGCATCGGCAACACGCCGTACCGGGTGGGCGACAAGGCCTTCACCGTGCGCGGTTCGGTGGGGCTGATCGAGGTCAGCGCCGGCATGCAGATGAAGGACGCCGTCTCGACCGCCGACCGGGCCTGCCGCGAGGCCAAGACGGGACGGCGCGATGGCCTGGTGGTGTACGAACGCAATGCCTCCGCCTTCCTCGAACGCGAAGCGGAACTGAACCTGGTGGCGCGGCTGGCCTCGACCAATGCCACCGAGGGCATGTTCCTCGAAATGCAGCCCATCATGTCGCTCAAGTCGCCCCACGAGTCGCTCAATTTCGAGGTGCTGCTGCGCATGCGCGAGGCCGACGGCAGCATCATGACGGCCGGCCCGATCATCGCCGCCGCCGAAAAAAGCGGGCGCGCCGGCGTCATCGACCGCTGGGTGCTGGCCACCACGCTGGCGTGGATCTCGGCCAACCTGCACAGCCTGCCCAACACCCGTTTCGTGTGCATGAACCTGTCGGGCGCCTCGCTCAACGACGAGCGCTTCGTGCAGGACACCATCGATATCCTGGGCCGCCACGTGCACGTGGCCAGCCGCTTGTGCATGGAGATCACGGAAAGCGTGGCCCTGCATGACCTCGACAACACGCGCCGCTTCATCGACCAGGTGCGCGCCTTCGGCGTCAAGGTGGCGCTCGACGACTTCGGCGCCGGCTACACTTCGTTCTCGTACCTGAAAGAGCTGCCCGCCGACGTGCTGAAAATCGACGGCAATTTTATCGTCAACATCAATGACCACCCGGCCAATGTCGCCATCGTCGAGGCGATCGTCAACCTGGCCGTCAACCTGGGCATGAAGACGATCGCCGAATGGGCCGAAGACACGGCGACGGTGCGCACGCTGGCCGAGATCGGCGTCGACTACGTGCAGGGTTTCGCGGTGGCCCGCTCGCAGGCGCCGGAAGCGATGCTCACGGCCACCTCGTCGGCCAGCTTCATCCAGAACGAGGAACTGGCCATGCTGGTGCGCACGCTGGGGGCGGAGGCGCAGCAGCCGGCGCTGGCGGCGCCGCTGTCACGGGTGCGCGACCTGCACTGACACGGGCGGCCCGCGTCCAGTTTTGCTTAGTTCAGTCTTGCCAGGCGCTGCTGGCGCATCGCCGCCGCCGCGTCGTCGAGCACCTGCAGGCTGCTGCGCGCCGCGCGCAGGGTGGCCGCATCGCGCGCGAGCAGCTTGCTGTGCGGGCGCGGATCGCGCCAGTTGTCACGCTGTACTGGTGGCTGGCCCGCGGGCAGCGGCCGCGAGCCGGTGCGCGCCGCCCTGGTGCCAGCTCCCTTGTCACTTGCCACCTTGTCACTTGCCACCTTCTCGTTTGCCACCTTCACGCCTGACGTCGCCGCCGTGCCGCACTGGTGATCGGTGATGGTGACGCCGCCGTCGGCGTCCACGCACTTGACGATGTCGGCGCCGGCCAGGGCGGGCGCGGCCAGCAGGGCGGCCAGGGCGGCGCCCAGCACGGCGGTCATGAGGGGGCGCAAGGGGGCGGGCATGGCGAACTCCGGCAGGTCAGGGTGAACGAACAAACAATCAGGTGCCCATGCTAATTGTTATTTGTTCGGCATCATAGAGAGTCTGGATCGTCCTTCTGTAGGACGATGCCTGCAGCGGCGCCATTGCCGGAAATACGACAGTGGGCTAGCCCGAAGGTATTAAAGTTACTCTGTGGCATTAACATTGTCTTTTATTTTCAGGCGGCGCCCCTTATCATGGAGGGCGCCGCCTAATTCCTGCTGCAAGTTACGTTCCACGCCCTGCGCTGACCGACCGCGCCCCAGCGCGCGGAACGTCCGTGTTCCTCCGGGGACGCTTCACGCATCGGGAATCGCATGACAAAACAAGACACGAACGAGCAGGCACGGCTGGCCGCCCTGTGCGCGCTGGGAATGCTCGACACCCCGGCCGAACCCCGCTTCGACAAGCTCACCGCGCTCGCCAGCGCCGCCCTTGGCATGCCCATTGCGCTCGTCTCGCTGATGGACAGCCAGCGCCAGTGGTTCAAGTCGCGCCACGGCATCGACCTGGCCGACACCCCGCGCCCGGTGGCGTTTTGCGGTTACGCCATCGACAGCGGCGACATCTTCATCGTCAACGACGCCACCCAGGACGCGCGCTTTCTCGACAATCCGCTCGTCACCGGTTACCCCCACATTCGCTTTTATGCCGGCCAGCCCCTGTTCAGCCACGATGGCCAGGCGGTGGGCACCTTGTGCGTGATCGACGCCGTGGCCCGCCAGCTGGCGCCGGCCCAGCTGGCGCTGCTCAAGACGCTGGCCGGACTGGTCGAAGCCGAGCTTAACCGGGACAGCCTGGCGCTGGTGCGCAGCCGCGCGCTGGGACAGAAGACCGAAGCGCTCAACCGTGAAATCCGCCAGCGCGCCGACGTCGAGGCCAGCCTGCGCCGCAGCGAAGAGCGGGTGCGCGCCATGATCGAGACCTCGGCGGCGGCGTTTGTCGCCACCGACGCGGCGGCCCACATCATTGAATGGAATGGCGCCGCTGAGGGCATGTTCGGCTGGTCGCGCGCCGAGGTGCTGGGCCGGCCATGGTCGTCGATCATGGTCGGCATGGCGCCGCCGCACGCGGCGGCCAGGCACAGCGTGCGGCTGGTGGCGCGCACCAGCGCCGGGGCCGAGATCGTCGTCGATGTCAGCGTCAGCGGCTATGTCGTCGATGGCCAGCATTGCCAGGGCGCGTATATCCACGATGTGAGCGCGCAGATCGCCAGCGCCCGCGCGCTGGCGCGCCAGCAGCAACTGCTCGACGCCGTGCTCGAGACGGTCGATTGCGCCATCGTCACCTGCGACAGCGACGGCACGCTGTCGCTGTACAATCGCGCCGCCCACGCCATGCTCGGGCGCGCGGCGGCGGGCCTGGCCGGCGTCACCGTCTGCCAGGCCGACGGCGAGACCGTGCTGCTGCCACAGCAGGCGCCGCTGGCGCGTGCGCTGGCGGGCCAGTCGGTCGGGCCGACCCGGCTGGTGCTGGCCGGCCCCGGCCTGGCGCGTCGCACGGTGAGCGCCAGCGCGCGCCCCTTGCGCGACCCGTCGGGCCAGGCGCAGGGCGCCTTGCTGGCGCTGCGCGACATCGGCGAGCTGGTCGACGCCGAGGACAAGCTGGGCGAAAGCGAACAGATGCTGCGCTCGATCGCGGAAAACCTGCCGACCCTGATCGCCCAGGTCGACAAGCAGGGGCGCTTTGTCTATCTGAACGCGCGCTCGCGCAATTTTTACGGACTGCCGCCCGACCAGCTGCTCGGCCGCAGCGTGCGTTCGGTCTACAGCGAGGCCGACTACGCCAGCATCGCCGGCTACATCGAGACGGCGGCGGCGGGCAAGGGCGTCTCGTTCGAAAGCGATATCGGCGTCGGCGACCGGCATATTTATTACCACGCCGCCCTCGTGCCGCACCGCGACGTCCACGGCGCGCCGGACGGCTTTTTCGCCATGGCCTTCGACATCACCGCGCGCCGCCACAGCGAGATCGCCCAGCGCGACAGCGAGGAACGGCTGCGCACCATCACCGACAATGTGCCGGTGCTCATTTCCTACCTGGACAGCGAGATGCGCTACCAGTTCGCCAACGCCATGTACAAGGAATGGCTGGGGATGCCCAGCGCGCAGATGATCGGCCGCACCGTCAGCGAGGTGTTCGGCGCCGATTATTTTGACGAGCGCGCCCCCAGCATCGCGCGCGCCATGGGCGGCCATATGTCGAGCGTCGAAGTGACGGTGCTGCGCCGCGGTCACGAGCGCATCCTCAACACCACTTACATGCCGCACCACCGCGACGGCAGGGTGGTCGGCGTGTACGTTCTCGGCACCGACGCCACCGCCGCCCGCGCGCACGAGCGCAAGCTGCTGGCGCTGGCCAACGCCGACCCGCTGACCAACCTGCCGAACCGCCGCATGTATGAATTCCAGCTGGCGAAGGCGCTGGCCGTGTCGAAACGCCAGCACAGCCGGCTGGCGCTGATGTACCTCGACCTCGATGATTTCAAACGCATCAACGACACCTACGGCCACGGCGTCGGCGACGCCGTGCTGGTCGAATTTGGCAGGCGGGTGGGCGCCAGCCTGCGCGCGAGCGACCTGCTGGCGCGCCTGGCGGGCGACGAATTCACGGTGGTGCTGGAGGCGGTCGACAGCCTGGCCAATTGCGAAGCGGTGGCCCACAAAATCGCGCTGGCCCTGCGTGAGCCCTTCCACGTCGATGGCCTGGCGCTGCTCGTCACCGCCAGCATCGGCATCGCGCTGGCCGACCCTGGCGCCACCATCGCGTCGCTGTCGGCGCGCGCCGACGAGGCGCTGTACGTGGCCAAGCGCAAGGGCAAGAACCGCTACGTGGTGCAGGCGCTGGCCGACTGAGCCTGGCCTAGCAGCCCGCCTGGGCGGCGCGCGCGTCGACCTCGCGCGTCGCCGCGGCCGCGCCGGCGGGCGCCGGCGCATCCTTGATCAGTTTGTTCAGGAACGGCACCAGCAGGGCCAGCCCGGTGCCCACTGCCACGCTGCCCCAGCCGAGCGCGGCGAACAGGCTGGCGTAGCCGGCATTGGTCTGCAGGGGCGAGCCGGCGCCGGGGTCCGGCACCATGCTGGAAAAATCACCGGCGAACAGCGAGGCCACGCCCGTCACCAGCATCCATGCGCCCATCATCGAACCCTGGTACTGGCGCGGCGCCAGGCGGCCGATCATGGCGTAGCCGATGGGCGAAATGAGCAGTTCGCCCACGCTCTGGAACACATACGAGAGCAACAGCCAGACAAACGCCGACTGGCCGCTGACGGGATCGGCCAGCCGGATCCCCAGCGGCAGGCACAGAAAGCCGATCCCCATCAGCACCACCGCGCCGGCGAACTGTTTCGGGATGTCGATCTTCCAGCCCTGCTCGCGCAGGCGGGCGAACCAGGCCGCCAGCAGGGGGCCGCCGATCACGATCACGATGCAATTGATGTTCTGGATCCATTGCGGTTGCATCTCGACGCCCAGCACCATGCGGTCGACGTTGTGCTCGGCAAAGATCTGCAGGCCGTTGGGCGCCATCTGGTACAGCGCCCAGAAGGTCAGCGAGCCCACCGCCAGGATCAGGTAGGCGAACATGTTCTTGCGTTCGCGGCGATCGGGGTTGCGCAGGGCCAGCCAGGCGATGATGGCGAACACGCAGGCGGAAAAGCCCTTGATCAGCGCGCCCGTCGACACCGGGTGCTGCAGCAGCAGCCACACGGCCGGCACGATCAGCGCGACGATGGCGGCGCCGGCCAGCAGGCGCAGGCGCCACTGGGGTGGCGTGGCGCTCATCAGGGGCGTGCTGATGTCGGCCAGGGTTTTCCAGTTCAGTATCGTCAGTCCGATGGCGAGCACGTTGCCGATGGCGGCGAAGATGAACAGGGCGCTGTAATTTTCGTTGGCCTGGAAGAAGCCGGCGCCCGTGAAGCCGACAAAAAAGCCGATATTCATGCCGGCGTAATTCCACAGGAACGCCGCTTCGCGGCGCTTGTCGGACGGCGCGAAGCGCTGGGTGAGCATCATGTTGACGCAGGTGACGTTCAGGCCGCTACCGGTGAGGAAGAAGGCCAGGCCGGCGTACAGCATCGCCATCGAACCGAGCGCAATGAGGGCGCAGCCGGCAATTTGCAGCAGCATGCCCACCACGAACAGGTTGCGGTTCGACATGAAGCGACCACCCAGGTAGCCGCCGAACAGGTGCAGGCCGTAGTTGAAGGCGCCGAACACGCCCATCACCACGGCGGCGTCCTTGACGGGGAAGTGGAGGTGCTTGGTGGCGTACAGCACCAGCGAGGAATACAGCACGGCGAAGGCCAGGGTGCAAAAAATCTGGATGAAAAACAGGGTGGCGGTGCCGGGCACGGCGCGCGCCAGGCGGCGTTGGATAAAAGTCAAACGGTTCTCCTGAAAGGACGCGGCCAGCCGGAAGCGAGCGCGAGAAAAAGGGGGATTCTACGTCAGCCGGCCGGGAACGCCGCCACCGCCTGCTCGGCCAGCGCCAGCAGGCGTGCCCGCGGCACGCCGTCGCGCGCCAGCACCGACATGCCCTGGATGACGCCGATGGCCAGGTCGGCCAGCGCCTGCGCATCGGTGGCGACGGGCAGGCGCCCGGTGCTGCGGTCCGCTTCGATGCGCCGGCGTACGATCTGGCCCACTTCGCCGCGCACCGCCGCCACCGCCGCCTGCACGGGCGCGGCCGCGCGCGAGCCGCTCGCGGTGGCGCTCGCCAGCAGGCAACCGGGCGGCGTGGCCGCGTCCGTAAATGCGCACGCCGAGGCGCGCAGCATGGCGGCGATGCCGTCGCGCGCGCTGGGCGCGGCCGCGAGCGCGGCGCCAATGGCCGCGCTGTCGCCCGCGTACAGGCGCATCGCTTCGAGGAACAGCGCCTGCTTGTCGCCGAACGCCGCATACAGGCTGGGCGCCGTCACGCCCATGGCCGACGTCAGTTCGGCCACCGAAGTGGTCTCGTAACCGTGGCGCCAGAAGGCATGCATGGCGCGCTCGAGGGCGGCGGCGCGGTCGAAGGAGAGGGGGCGGCCGATTTTTTTGCGGGGTTCTTTCATAACGATCTTTATAAAACATATTGACGGGTTTGCGCAAGCATGCCAGACTTTAATAACGATCACTATGAAAAAAAATACCATGGACCTCACCAGCTACCGCACCGTTGGCCGTTCCGGCCTTGTCGTGAGCCCCTTCGCCCTTGGCACCATGACTTTCGGCGCCCCGCGCTGGGGCGTGGCCGACCTCGATGCGCGGCGCCTGTTCGACAGTTATCTCGACCAGGGCGGCAATTTCATCGACACGGCCGACATTTACGCGGGCGGCGCCAGCGAGCAACTGCTGGGCCGCTTCCTCCGCGAGGGCCAGGTGCGCGAGCAGGTGGTGCTGTCGACCAAGTTCGGCTTCAATGACGCGGCCAGCCCGCTGGTAGCGGGCAAGCAGCGGGCGGGCAACCCGAATGCGGGCGGGGCCGGCGCCAAGAACATCCACCGGGCGCTCGACGGCTCCCTCAAGCGCCTGGGCACCGATTACATCGACTTGTACTGGATGCATATCTGGGACGGTGTCACGCCCGTCGAAGAAATCCTGCAGACGCTGGGCGACCTGGTGCGGCTGGGCAAAATCCGCTATTTCGGTTTTTCCGACATGCCCGCCTACCTGGCAATGAAGGCGGCCACCATCGCCGCCGAACGGCGCCTGCCGGGTCCGATCGCCATGCAGGTCGAATACTCGCTGGTGGCGCGCGACATCGAACGCGAGCACGTGCCGGTGGCGCTCGATACGGGCATGGCGGTGATGCCGTGGAGTCCGCTGGCGGGCGGCTTTTTGTCGGGCAAGTACACGCAGGGTGCGTCCCTGACCGCGGGCCGCCTGAGCGGTGCCAATCCTTTCGGCGACAGCAAATTCAGCGCCAGCAACTGGGCCATTCTTGCGCTCTTGCGCCAGGTGGCGGCCGAGCAGGAGCGCAGTTGCGCCGAAGTGGCGCTGGCCTGGACGCTGGCCCGGCCCGCGGTGGGCGCGGTGCTGATCGGTGCGAGCCGGCCGCAGCAGTTGCAGGCCAACCTGGACGCGCTGTCGTGCGTGCTCAGCGCCGACCAGGTGGCCCGCCTCGACGCTGCCAGCGCGACAGCGCCGGGATTTACTGATAGTCTTGCCAGCCCCGCCATCCGGCGCATGGTGTTTGGCGGTCACGCGGTGCGCGGCTGGGGCGAAGCTTGATGGCAGTAATGAACGAGGGAGATACAGGTGATTCGACTGGCTGCGTTATCCGACCTGGCGCCGCTGACCGCGCTCGAGCAGGCCAGCTTCGTGTGCGACGGCGTGGGCCGCCGCGCCATGGCCGGTTTCCTGCGTAGTGGAGCGGCGCTGGTGCTGCTCGACGAGGTGGGCGGGCAATTGCAGGGCCACCTGATCGTGCGCTTCAATGCGCGCCACCGGATCGCCCGCATCTATTCGATCGCGGTGGCCGCCCACGCCATGGGGCAAGGGGTGGGGCGCGCGCTGGTGGCGCGTGCCGAAGCGCTGGCGCGCGCGCGCGGCAGCGCATGCATGCGGCTGGAAATCAGCGTCGACAACGCCCCCTCGCAGGCCCTGTTCCGCGCCTGCGGCTACGCCGTGTTCGGCCACTACGATGATTACTACGAGGATGGCGGCGCCGCCTTGCGGCTGCAAAAGAGCCTGGCACAAGCGGGCCCGGCGCAAGGGGCGCTGGCCCGGTAACATCGCCTTGCAGCGCGTGCTGCGCATGTCGCGCATGCGCGATGCATCACTTCTTCGCCTGCCGAAAATGCGCTTCGAGTTCCTTGAAAGTCGGTCGCAGGTTGGCAGAAACGACCTTCCTGCCAAACTCGAGGGCCAGGGTGGGCGCATAGCCATTCATGCTGGCGATCATCGTTACTTTTACGCACTGAAACACCTTGGTCGACTCTTGCAGCTTTCGGTCGAGCAAACTTGCCAGCGGACTGAATACGCCGTACGCGAGCAAAATTCCCAGAAACGTGCCAACCAGGGCCGCGGCGATCAGATTACCAAGCTCCGAAGGGGGAATGCCAACCGATCCCATGGTATGGACCACACCCATGACTGCCGCAACAATACCAAAGGCAGGCAGCCCATCGGCGACCTTGTTTATCGCATGAATGGCAAGTTCGCCATCCTGGTGGTGCACGTCAATGTCGTTATCCATCAAATTTTCAATTTGAAATGGGTCCATGCTGCCCGATACCATTAATCTGAAATAGTCGCAAATGAACTCGATTAAATGGTGGTCCTTCATGATATTTGGATATTTCATGAACATCGCACTCTCTTCAGGCGAGTCAATATCAAATTCGATGGACATCAATCCCTCTTTGCGAACTCTGCTGAGAATGTCGTGCAAGAGCGAAAGTAAATCGATATAGAGCGCACTGGTCTGCTGTGGCGACTGGAATATGGTGCGAAGCGCTTTCACGGTTGCCTTGGTCGATTGCCCGTCATTTGCAATGGCAAATGCCCCCAGTGCACCACCTGCGATCATCAGTAATTCGTAAGGCTGGAAAAGAGCGGCAAGATGCCCGCCTTCCAAAGCAAAGCCGCCGAAAATCGCACCTAGCACGATTATTATGCCGAGAATTACCGCCACGCTGACCTCAATACATTCTTTAATAAGACATAGCGTAACATCGTGCCGTAGTGAAAGATATAGTCGAATCACGGCGGGTATTGCCGGCCATGGTCGCTTGCTCTACCATTGCCGGGCAATGCAGCCCATCCCCGTTCCCGAAAGGACCGCACTTGAAACTCCCCCCACCACTGCGCGCCGGCGTGATCGCCATCCTGTGCACCCTGGCCATCCCCGCCTTCGCCGCCGAACCGGTCTGGGTCGCCAGGAGCAATGACAACGCCAGGCTGCTGCTCACCGTCATGGCCCGGTATGCGCCCGAGAGCGCCAGTTCGCTGGGCGTGGATGGCTTCGACGAGCAGATCACCGATTATTCGCGCGACCAGTTCGAGGCGCAAAACCGCGACCAGCGGGCGGCGATTGCGGAAATGCAGCGGCGCCGCAAGGGCGAGGCCGATCCGAAAGTCCGCCAGGATCTCGATATCCTGATCGGCAGCGCGACCGACCAGTTGCGCTCGGCCGCCTTGCAGCGCAAGTATTTTGTGCCGTTCAACGACCTGACCCAGGCCATCTTCGAAGTGGTCAACCAGACCCTCGATCCGCGCATCCCCAAGCAGCGCCAGGCCAGCTTGCTGGTGCGACTGCAAAAATATGCGGGCCTGGCGCGCGGCTACCGGCCGGCGACGGAACTGGCCAATGAGCGCTTGCAAGAGCGCCTGGCCAGCCACAAGCATTTGCTGGGGCCGTTCAAGGACGAAGTGGAGCAGTCGCTCAACAACGCACCGACCTTGATTGCCGGTATCAAGGAACTGCTGGGCAAGAGCGACATCAAGGGCTGGGAAGTGCCGTTTGCCGCCCTGGAAAAGCAGCTGACCGTGTACAACCAGCAGGTGCGCGCGCAGATCCTGCCGCGCGCCCGCCCCGATCATCGCCTGCCGCCGGAAGTGTATGCGGACAATCTGCGCCAGTTCGGCGTCGACATCGCGCCGCTGGAACTGAAGGCAAGGGCCTTGACCTCGTTTGCGGAAATCCGCAACCAGATGACCATCACCGCCGGCCTGATCGCCAGCGAGCGCAAGCTGCCCCAGGCCGACTACCGCTTCGTCATGGCGGCGCTGAAAAAGCAGCAGATCGCCGCCGACCAGGTGATGCCCCTGTACGCCGCGCGGCTGGCGCAGATCGAGGCGGCCGTGCGCGAACACGGGATTGTCACGCTGCCCAACCGCAAGGCCAGCATCCGGCTGGCGACGGACGCCGAAAACGCCGCCTCGCCGGCGCCCCACATGAATCCGCCCCGGCTGATCGGCAACACGGGCGAGTATGGCGAATTCATCCTCACCACCGCGGTGCCGCCGGCCAAGGGCGGCAAGGCGCTGGTCATGGACGACTTCACCCACGACGCCGGCACCTGGTCGATCACCGCGCACGAAGCGCGGCCCGGGCACGAGCTGCAGTTTGCCAAGATGATCGAGTCGGGCGTGTCGACCGCGCGCGCCGTGTTCGCCTTTAACAGCGTCAACGTGGAAGGCTGGGCCTTGTACGCGGAAGCGGAAATGCAGGCGTATGAACCGCAGGATGGCCAGCTGTTCGCCTTGCAGGCGCGCATGATGCGCGCCGCCCGCGCCTTCCTCGACCCCATGGTCAACCTCGGCGAAATCACGCCGGAGCAGGTCAAATCGTTCCTGATGGACGAAGTGGGCTTGTCCGAAGCGCTGGCCACGCAAGAGATGCAGCGCTACACCTACCGGGCGCCGGGCCAGGCGACCGCGTATTTTTATGGCTACCAGCGCTTGATGGAAACACGGCAGGCGGCCGAAGTGGCGCTGCGCAAGAAATTCGACCGCAAGGCCTTCAATGACTTCGTGCTGGCGCAGGGCATGTTGCCGCCGGCCTTGTTGCGCAAGGCCGTGATGGACGATTTCGTGCCGGCCATGCTGCAACGCTGAGCGTGCCGCCGCCAGCACGCTGGCGGCGCTTTCGCTACAATCGGCAGTACCGGTCTTCTCGACCCGATCGACATCACGGAGCGCACATCATGTCAGGCTACAGCATCAATATCGAAGAAAAAACCCTCGCCGGCGACAACTTTCGCGAGGTGCTCTACACCACCGCGCGCAGCCAGCTCGTCATCATGACCTTGCAGCCGAACCAGGACATCGGCATGGAGCACCACACGGGGCACGACCAGTTCATCCGCATCGAGCAGGGCAGCGGCATTGCCATTCTCGACGGCGAGGAACATGCGCTGGAAGATGGCACGGCCCTGGTGATTCCCGCCGGGACCGAGCACAACGTCATCAACACCTCGCCCACGGACAAGCTCAAGCTCTATACCCTGTACACGCCGCCCGAGCATCCGGACGGCATCGTGCATGCAAGCAAGGCCGAGGCCGACGAGTACGAGCGGCAGCACGGCCATTGATGGTCAGGCGGCGCGCCGGCGCGCCGCCGCCTCGGCCAGGTACTCGCTGATCCAGTACAGCAGCGCAGCGGCGGGGAAGGCCATGCCGGTGAGCAGGGCGGCGTGCCAGCCGTGGCTGGCGTACATCCAGCCGCCCAGTGCCGAGCCGAGCGCGCCGCCGGCGAAAAACACGGCAAAGTAAAGGCCGTTCAAGCGGCTGCGCACGGCCGCGCCCAGGCTGAAAATCGCGCGCTGGCCCAGCACCAGGTTGGCGGCCACACCCATGTCGAGCACGATCGAGGCGGCCACCAGCAGCGCCAGCCCCAGCGTGCGCGCTTCGGGCGCCAGCATCGGCAGCACAAAGCCGGCGATGCCCAGGGCCAGCGCCGCCGCCGTCGCCAGCAGGGTGTGGCCGCGGTCGGCCAGTCGCCCGGCGATGGGCGAGGCCACCGCCCCGGCCATGCCGACCAGGGCAAACACGGCGATGCCCGTTTGCGACAGGTGAAAGCGGGGACCGGCCAGCATCAGCGGCGTCACCGTCCAGAACAGGCTGAAGGCGCCGAACAGGCCCGCATGGTAGGCGGCGCGGCGGCGCAGCACGGGGGTGCTCAGGAATAAATGCCACAGCGAACCGATCAATTGAAAGTAGGGCATGGGCGCGCTCGGCTGGCGCACTGGCAACTTCCAGCGCAGCACGAAGGCGAGGATGACGATCAGCACGGCGGCGCCGCCGAACACCACGTGCCAGTTGGCGTGATCGGCGATCAGCGAGGCCACGGGGCGGGCCAGCATAATGCCCAGCAACAAGCCGCTGACCACCTTGCCCACCGCCTGGCCCCGCGTGCTTTCCTTCGACAGATGGGCGGCGAACGGCACCAGCACCTGCGCCACCACGGAACCGAGGCCAATGGCCAGTGCGGCGGCCAGGAACAGGGCGGCGCTGCTGGCGAAGGCAGCCACCGCCAGGGCGGCGGCCGTCAACAGCAAGCCGGTGAACACCAGGCGGCGGTTTTCCAGCAAATCTCCCAGCGGCACGATGAACAGCAGCCCCAGCGTGTAGCCGATCTGCGTGAGTGTGACGATCAGGCCGGCGGCGCCGGGCGACAGGCCGGTGGCGACGCTGATGGGGCCGACCAGGGTCTGGGCGTAGTACAGATTGGCGACGATCAAGCCGCAGGCGGTGGCAAGCAATAACAGCATGCCTGAGGAAATGTCGGTGTCGTCCTTGGGGGCGTGCGGGTGGTGCATGGTGCTCTCCGGTGAGGTGGCGCCGCCCGCGATGGCGTCGGGGCGGCAGGGTCGGGTGCGATCGGCTCGCTTGAATTTTTTTCTTGCGTGTTTCTAAATGGATGGGGCCATTGTAAGGAATGTTCTGGCAAAGATAATTAGGGCATAATCGGCCTATACATTTCATTTTTTGTGAACAATAGAAGGCGCAGCCCGTGGACAAGCTCAAGGCCATGCAAAGCTTCGTCCGTATCGTCGAAGCGAACAGCTTTTCCAAGGCGGCCGAGACGCTCGGCTTGCCGCGCGCGGCGTTGACGGCGACCTTGAAAAATCTCGAGGCCTATCTCGGCGTACAACTGTTGCAGCGCACCACCCGGCGCCTGTCGCTGACCCAGGATGGCGCCGACTATTTCCGCCAGTGCCTGGACATCCTGGGCGCCGTCGATGCCGCCGAAGCGGGGTTCCGCGGGCCTGGCGCCCTGCACCCGAAGGGCAAGCTGCGCGTCGATTTGCCGGCGGCCGTTGGCCATGCGCTGGTGCTGCCGCGGCTGGGCGAGTTTCACCAGGCCTACCCGGACGTCGAACTGAACATCAGCATCACCGACCGCCTGGTCGACCTGACCCAGGAAGGCATCGACTGCGCCGTGCGGGTGGGCCAGTTGCAGGATTCGGCCCTGGTGGGACGCAGAATCGGCAATATGCGTTTTGTTACCTGCGCCACCCCCGCCTACCTGGCCCGGCGGGGCACCCCGCGTCACCTCGACGACCTGGCCGGACACGCCAGCGTTGTGCATTTTTCCGGCCGCACGGGGCGCGCCTTCGACTGGGAATTCGTGGTCGCCGGTGCGCCCGTCAAGGTGGCCATGCGGGGCCCGGTGGCCGTCAACGATGCCGAAGCGAACGTGTGCTGCGCCCTGCAGCACTTTGGCCTGGCCCAGTTGGGCGCCTACCAGGTCCGCCAGTATCTCGACAGCGGGGCGCTGGTCGAGGTACTGGCCGACACGCCGCCCACCCCCATGCCGATGTCGCTGCTGTATCCGCAGGGACGGATGGGTTCGCCCAAGGTGCGCGTGTTTGCCGACTGGGTGGCCGGCCTGTTTGCCGCCAATCCCGACTTGCAGGCGGCCGAACTGGCGGCGCCGGGCGCGGGAGCGGCGGCATGAACGGCACCGGCCAGCACGCCGTCGGCCATGCCGCCGATGGCGGGCAAGGTGGCGGGCATGGTAGTGGAGAAGGTGGCGGGCAAGGTAGCGGGCAAGGTAGCGGGCAAGGCGGCACTGCCGCGGGCGCGCTGGGTTTTTTACTGACCCGCCACTGGCGCGACACGGCCGCCGGCACCGAGGTCGAGTTGTGGCTGGCCACCGATGCGGGGCCCCGCTGCCTGCGCCTGCCGCCCCACGAATCGGTGGCCTTCGTGCCGGCCGAGCAGGGCGAGCGGGCGCAATCGATCATCGATGGCGAAGCCGGCTGCGCGCTGCGCCCCTTGCAGCTGATCGATTTTTCCCATCGCCCCGTGCTGGGCCTGTATTGCACGCGCTACCGCAGCCTGGGCAAACTGGCGCGCCGCCTGCGCGAGCATGGCGTCGATGTGTACGAAGCGGACGTGCGCCCGCCCGAGCGCTACCTGATGGAGCGTTTCATCACGGCGCCCGTGTGGTTTGCCGGCACGCCGGCGCCGCACGCGCCGACGCTGCTGCTCGACGCCCGCATCAAGCCGGTGACGGGCTACCGCCCGCGCCTGTCGCTGGTCTCGCTCGACATCGAGACCAGCGAAAAGGGCGAGTTGTACTGTATCGGCCTGGAAGGCTGCGGCGCACGCACGGTGCTGATGCTGGGCCCGCCAACGGCCGAACATGGCGCCCCCGCCCACGCCACCGTCAACGCCACCGCCACCGCCACCGTCACCGCCAACGGCCCCGTCGACTTCGACCTGCGCTACTACCCCAGCCGCGCCGCCCTGATCGAGGGGTTGAATGGCTGGATGGCACAGCACGACCCGGACGTCATCGTGGGCTGGAACGTGATCCAGTTCGATCTGCGGGTGTTGCAAAAGCAAGCCGAGCGCTACCAGGTGCCGCTGCGGCTGGGGCGGGGCGGGGCCGTGATGGAGGGCCGGGAGCAGGGCGGCGGTGGCCGGCAGGGCCATTATTTTGCCAGCGCCCCCGGCCGCCTGCTCATTGACGGCATCGAAGCCTTGCGCTCGGCCACCTGGACTTTTTCGTCGATGAGCCTGGAAAACGTGTCGCGCCAACTGCTGGGCGAAGGCAAGGCGATCGACAACCCCTATGACCGCATGGCCGAAATCAATCCCCTCTTTGCCGAAGACAAGACGGCCCTGGCGCGCTACAACCTGCGCGATTGCGAACTGGTGACGCGTATTTTTGCGAAGACCGATTTGCTCACCTTTTTGCTCGAGCGCGCCAGCGTGACGGGCTTGCCGGCCGACCGCAGCGGCGGTTCGGTGGCCGCGTTCGAGCATTTGTACATGCCGCTGATGCACCGCCAGGGCTACGTGGCGCCCAATCTGGGCGATGTGCGCAATGAAGACAGCCCGGGCGGCTTCGTGATGGACTCGCGCGCCGGCCTGTACGACTCGGTGCTGGTGCTCGACTATAAAAGCTTGTACCCGTCGATTATCCGCACCTTTCTGATCGATCCGGTGGGCCTGGTGGCCGGTTTGCAGGAGGCCGGCGCCGCCGGCGCCACCGTGGCCGGCTTTCGCGGCGCGCGCTTTTCGCGCACCAGGCACTGCCTGCCGGCGATTGTCACGCAGATTTCGGAGGGCCGCGACGCCGCCAAGCGCGAACGCAACCAGCCCCTGTCGCAGGCCTTGAAAATTATCATGAATGCCATGTATGGCGTGCTCGGCTCGAGTGGCTGCCGCTTTTTCGACCCCCGCCTGGCCTCGTCGATTACCCTGCGCGGCCATGAAATCATGCACCTGACGCGCAAGCTGATCGAGGACCAGGGCTACCAGGTAATTTATGGCGACACCGACTCGACATTTGTATGGCTGGGGCATGCGCACTCCGAGGAAGAGGCGGGCCGCATCGGTCGCGCCCTGGTCGCCTTGGTCAATCAATGGTTGGACCAGCATGTGCGCGAACAGTTCAACCTGGCCAGTGCCCTCGAATTGCAGTTCGAGACCCATTACCGGCGCTTTCTGATGCCCACCATCCGCGGCTCGGACGAGGGCAGCAAGAAGCGCTATGCGGGGCTGGTGCGGCGCCCCGATGGCAGCGAGCAGATGGTCTACAAGGGCCTGGAAACGGTGCGCAGCGACTGGACCGCGCTGGCGCAGCAGTTTCAGCAGGCCCTGTATCTGAAGATCTTCCGGGGCGAACCGTACCAGGAGTACGTGCGCGACTATGCGCTGCGCACGGCCGCCGGCGAATTCGACGATCTGCTGATCTACCGCAAGCGACTGCGCCGCCCGCTCGACGACTACGAGCGCAACGTGCCGCCCCAGGTCCGCGCCGCCCGCCTCGCCGACGAGTTCAACCGTGCCCATGGCCGGCCCCTGCAATACCAGAACCGCGCCGTGATCGGCTACGTGATGACGGTCAACGGGCCCGAGCCGCTCGAGGCGCGCCGCTCGCCGATCGATTACCAGCACTACCTGAGCCGCCAGTTGCAGCCCGTGGCCGACGCCATTTTGCCCTTCGTCGGCGACGATTTCAGCACCCTCACCAGTGGCCAGCGCACCCTGTTCTGAGGTGCCGGCCTGCCTGGCCGTTCAACAGTACATCCGATTGGCCGGCGCCCGCGTATAAGGTCATGGCGGGCCGTGCCGGTTCGCCGTATGCCGGGAGCGACCCGGTGCGTATCATCGGAGGCGGCACTTGTACCTGTTTCATATCGCGCCCTGGGGCGCCTGTCAAATTGACACCAACACGTCGGGCAAGCACGGCTTCGGCCTGCCCAAGCTATTCAAGATCAGCAGCCGCGAAGGCAGTTTCGTCGGCAGCTATACCGTGCGCTTCAAGAATCGTCTCGAGCAGACCCTGGCGTCGGCCGAGTGCAACAACGCGATGCTGATCCGCCTGGCCATCACCCAGTTCAGCACCTGGCAGGGCGACCACGCTGACGATGTCGAGTTTGATCTCGACGCCACGCTGGCGCCCTACACGGGCGAGGTCAGCAACCGCCACGGCCGCGTGCTGTCGGCCACCAGCCTGCTGCCGCGCGAGCGGCCGCCGCCCGCCGGCGTGTGCTGAAGACGCCCCATTCCTCGTCTGTCATTCACCTGACATATTAGAGGGTCAGAATGATTGCTTTTAAGAATCATTAACCTGGCGGGTGACGAGATGAAACAAATCAAGGTGGGCGCACGGATTGTGGCGTCGTTTGCCCTGCTGCTGGCGATTATGGCGGGCATGACGGCGGTGGCCGTGTGGCGCTTGCAGGCGGCCGATGCGGCAACGGCCAGCCTGGTGCGCGATACCCTGGCGCGGCGCCAGCTGGCCGCCGATATCCTGGCCAGCGCGCGCCTGAACGGCTTGCGGGTGGCGGCGGTGGCGCGCAGCGATTCGCTCGAGGTGGGCGACTACTTCATGAACGACCTGGCCGCCGGTGAGCGGGACCAGGCGGCGCTGCAGGGGCGCCTGGCGGGCCTGGTTCGTGCGCCGGCCGAAGCGGCCCTGCTGGCGCGCGCCGGCGCGGCCCGCGCCGCCAACCTCGAGGTGCGCGCGGCGCTGCTGAAAATGAAGGAAACGGGCCGCACGGGCGAGGTGGCGCAACTGGCCGAAGGCAAGCTCGAACAGACGTTCCAGGCCGCGACGGCGGCGCTGGCGGCGCACCTGGCGCTGCTCGACCGCGAGGCCGCGCGCCTGGCGACGGCCTCGAATGCGCAGTTCGTCGACGGCCGCAATCTGCTGCTGGGCCTGGGGGCGCTGGCGCTGCTGGCCGGCGCCGCCCTGGCCTGGGGACTGACCCGCTCGATCATGTTGCCCTTGCGCCACGCCGGCGCCGTCATCGCCCGCGTGGCGGCTGGCGACTTGCGTCCCCTGGCGGACCCGTCGCCCGCCAGGGGCGACGAATTCGGCCAGTTGACGAGCGCACTGGCGGACATGCGCGCCAGGCTGGCGCACACGGTGGGCACCGTCCGCGGCGGCGCGGTCGCGCTCGACCTGGCCAGCGCCGCCATCGCCAGCGGCAACGCCGAACTGGCCCGGCGGACCGAGCAGCAAGCGGCCGCGCTGGAAGAGACGACCGCCTCGGTCGAACAGCTCAGTATGGCGCTGCGCCAGAGCAGCGCGCACGCGCAGCACGCCACGGCGCTGGCGCACGGGGCCTCGCAGGTGGCGGCCGACGGCGGCCGCGCGGTGGCCGAGGTGGTCGTGAGCATGGCGGCGATCGGCGCGGCCGCCACCCGCATCGTCGACATCACCGCCGTCATCGACGGTATCGCGTTCCAGACCAATCTGCTGGCGCTGAACGCGGCGGTGGAAGCGGCCCGTGCCGGCGAGCAGGGACGCGGCTTCGGCGTCGTCGCCAGCGAAGTGCGCAACCTGGCCCAGCGCACCTCGGCGGCCGCGCGCGAAATCAAGCTGCTGATCGACGCCTCGGCCCAGCGCATCGACAGCGGCCGGCGCCAGACCGACACGGCCGGCGCCACGATGGATGAGATTGTCGCCCGCGTTGCCGAGGTGACGGCGGTGATCGGCGCCATCAGCCTGTCCGGCGCCGAGCAGGCCGGCGGCATCGATCAGATCAGCGGCGCCGTCGTCGACATCGATGCCATGACCCAGCAGAACGCCGCCATGGTGGCGCAGGCTGCCGACTCGGCCGCCGCGCTGCACGGGCAGGCGGCGGCGCTGGCCGCCACCGCCGCCACGTTCCTGCTCGAGCACGCACCGGCGTCGCCCCTGAAACTGGTGCCGGTGCTCGAGCCGACCGGCAAAGCTGCTGGCAGGCCGCATCCGGCCGCCACGCACAGCCATCGTAGCGCCCGTCGATGACCGCCTGATGACGGCGCCGTGCGTGCGGCCCGGACGACAGGGGCGGCGATAGCGCCGAAACCAGCACCGGGCATTGCGCCCGCACAAGCCCCGGAACGGTTCCCGCCTTCCGGGGCTTGTTTGCGCTGGCTCAAAGTATTTCCGCACGGCTAAATCAAGATGCTGGGGTGTCCGCACTGACGCGGCCCTCCTTATTGATTGGAATTGCCATGACGATCCGTGTTCATTGCCTGGCCGCCGCCGTTGCCGGCGCCCTGGCCGCCATGCCCGTGTTGATGGCGCCCGCCGCGGCGGCCCAGCTGATGAGTCCCGCCAATACCCAGGCGGGCGCCGTCACTGCCAGCCTGGCGGCCATGCTGACGGCGCAAAACGCCGCCCACGGCCTCGACGCCAACCACGGCGTGGCCTTCGTGCGCCAGCACCCGGGTGCCCAGGGCACCCAGGTCAGCCGCTTCGACCACACTTACAAGGGGGTGCGCATTTTCGGCGCCGACGCCATCGTCGTCACCGACAGCAGCGGCAAGGCGCTCAGCGTGACGCAATCGGAGCGGGGCCAGAACCTGGGCAAGGGCGCCGCCAACCGGCTGGGACCGTCAACGGCCGATTTCGACGTCACCCCGGCGCTCTCGACCAAGGCCGCCATCGATGCCGCCCTGCGCACCTTGCCGGCCGGCGCCGCCAGCGCGACGCACCAGAGTCCGCCGACGGCCGAACTGATCATCTACCCCGTGATCAAGACCGAGCGCCTGTCGACGGCGCTGACCAAGAGCGATGCCGAACTCAATGCGCTCGACGTGCGCGACGTCGTCGAATCGTACGAACTGGCCTACCTCGTGCATACCCGCATGACGCTGGGCAAGAAGCCGCTGTTCTACGACACCGTCATCAGCGCCCGCGACGGCCATGTGCTGCACCAGTGGAGCATGCTGCAAACCGTGGTCGGGGTGGGCAACAGCCAGTACAACGGCACCGTCGCCATCAACACCACCCTGGTCAAGGGCAGCTACCAGATGATCGACGCCTCGCGCGGCATTGGCGGCACCTATGGCGCCATGGCCATCACCAATGCCGACCACGGCAGCTCGGCGGGCAGCGTCTACAGCAACGCCAGCAACACCTGGGGCGACGGCAAGCAGTACATTGCCGGCGGCTCCACCACCAACGCCAACGGCCAGACCGCCGCCGTCAACGCCCTGTGGGGCTTGATGAATACCTACGACATGCTCAAGGGGACCCTGGGCTGGCTCTCGCTCGACGGCCACAACACGGCCACCTACATCGCCGCCCACGTCAACACGGGCTATGACAACGCCTATTACAGCGATACCTGCAAGTGCATGTTCATCGGCGACGGCTCAAGTTTTTACAGCCTCGGCTCGATCGACGTGATCGGCCACGAAATGGGCCACGGCGTCACTGCTGCCACCTCCAATCTGACCTACTCGGGCGAGTCGGGCGGCCTGAACGAATCGAGTTCCGACATCAACGGCGAGATGGTCGAAGCGTACGCACGCGCGGGCGGCACGGGCTCGACCATCCCGCCGGGCGGCAATGACTGGGGCATGGGCAAGGAAATTTCGAAAAATGGCACGCCCTTGCGCTATATGTTCAAGCCCAGCAAGGACGGCTCCAGCCCGGACGCCTGGAGTACCTCGCTCAAGCGCCTGGACGTGCACTACAGCAGCGGCCCCAACAATCGGATGTTTTATTTCCTGTCGCAGGGCTCGAACGCGGCCTCGAACAGCGATTTTTATTCGAAATACCTGGTCAGGAAGCCGGCGGCGATGAGCGGTATCGGCTCGGACAAGGCCTACCGCATCTGGTTCAAGGCGGCCACCACCAAGTTTACTGCCAGCACCAACTACGCCGACGCGCGCGCCAAGGTGATGCTCGCCGCGCAAGAGTTGTACGGCGCCGGCAGCAAAGAGGTCAAGGCCGTGCAGCGCGCCTACGCGGCGATCAATGTGGGGCCAGATATCGACGAGTAGCGCATGGCGCCACGCTGTCAATCGCCCATCAGGGGATACGGATTGATCGCGGTGCCCTTCCACCATTGCCTGGCGGGGGTCAGTTCGACGACGGCGAAATGCAGGTGCGGCGCGGCCGGGTCGGAGTTGCCGGTGACGCCCACGTAGCCGATCAGCTGGCCCCGCTTGAGCAGCATGCCTTCCTTGATGCCATCGGCGTAGCGGTCCAGGTGCGCATAGTAATAGGCGTGGGTGGCGCTGGGGTCGAACTGGTAGATGGTCAGACCGCCCGGCTTGCTGTTGAACAGCTTGACGAGCTTGCCGTCGGCCACGGCCAGCACCCGGGCGCCCTTGGGCGCCATGATGTCGAGCGCTTCGTGGTGGCGTTCGCTGCCGCGGGGCTGGTTGAAATTGTCTGACAGACTGGCGTACTTGATGCCTTCCACGGGCACGACCAGGCGGCCGACAACGGGTGCACCAACCGCTGCCACCGCGGGCAGGTTTTTCAGCGCCGCGGCGTCCGCGGCCGACGGTTTGAGGGGCAGATCGAGTTCATTCAGATCGGTCGGCACCACGGGCGCCGGCGGCAGCGCCGCATCGATCGCCGCCGCCGACGTGGGCGCCGGCGGGGCGGACGGGGCGACCAGGGCAGGGCCGGCGTTGTCCGGCACCACCACGGTGCTGACGGGGGCCGCATGCGGCACCTGGCGCAGGTACACGAACAGCCCGGCGGCGCCCAGTACGGCGCCGATGATCAAGGTCAGCAACCACTTCATGCAATTCTCCTGGTGTATTGTTGGTACGAAGCGGGGGCGCTCATTTTTGCAGGACCACCTGGGTGCCGGCGCCGACCGAGCCGATCAGGGCAGCGACGTCCCAGTTGGTCAGGCGAATGCAGCCGTGCGACTGGGTCTTGCCGATCGACGAGGGCACCGGGGTGCCGTGGATACCGTAGTGTTCCTTGGACAAGTCGATCCAGGCGACGCCGACCGGATTGTTGGGACCGGCCGGGATCTTCGCCTTGGCCTCGCCCGGCTTGGCATCCCAGAACAGTTTCGGGTTGTACCAGAACACCGGGTGTTCCGAGACGCCGTTGACTTTCCATTCGCCCAGCGGCAAGGGATCGTGGTCGCTGCCGGTGGACGAGGGAAACTGGGCGATGATCTTGCCGGCCGTGTCGTACAGGGCCAGGGTGCGCGCGGCGCGGCTGACGACGATCTTGCCACCCTTGGGCAGCGGTTCGGTGCCCTCGACATTGGGAACCACGATCTGTTCGCCCGCGCGGCTGAAATCCTTGCCCGGATTGAGGCGCTTGAGCAAGCTCATGCTGACGTGAAAACGTTCGCCCAGCGCTTCCTCGACGCTGGCATAGCCCAGGCTGGCCATCTTTGCCTTGGCCGCCATGGCTTCGGGGATGGGCTGGAACGGTCCGGCGACATCGGCCTCGAGCAGCGTGTAGGTGATCAGGGCGTCGCTGGGGTCGGCGTTGAGCGCAGCCCAGGTGGCGTCGTTGAGGCTGCCGTCGGCGGCGATCTCGCGGGCCTGCTGGAAGCCGGCGATGGCCGCTTTCAGGTTGCTGCCGGCGGCGCCGTCGATTTCACCGGAAGAAAAATGGGCGCGGTCAAGCAGCACTTGGGCGCGCAGGATGGCGGCGGTGGCAGGCTTGGCAGCGCTGGTGGATCTGGCTGGCGTTGCCGAACCGGCGCCAGCGCCATCCTTGCCGGCGGCGTTGACCAGTTCCGGCGCCAGCGTCGCGGCCGCCTGGCCGGCGGCCAGGGCGGGGGAAAGCGGGCTCAGGCTAGCAGCGAGCAGGGCGGCGGTGAGGGGGGAAACGGGAAATTTCAAGGCGGTGTCCTGGGAACGAATCGGTTGTCACCAGATTAGTTCCTTCAGGACAGAGAGTCTGTGCGCCAGCGTACTAAGCGCTGCCGCCTCCGGGCGCGATCAACCGTTCAGGGCCGCCATGTCCGGGGTCGACATCAGCTTGTCGATATCGACCAGGATCAGCATGCGCTCATCGAGCGTGCCCAGGCCGATCAGGTAGTCGCTGCCCACTTCGCCGCCCATGTCGGGGGCCGGGCGGATCTGGCCGGCCGTCAGGGTGGTGACGTCGGAGACCCGGTCGACCACCATGCCGATCACCTTGCCGGACAAATTGAGGACGATCACGATGGTCGAGGCGTCGTAGGTGGGCGTGCCCAGTTTGAGCTTGATGCGCATGTCGACGATCGGCACGATCACGCCGCGCAGATTCATGACGCCCTTGAAGAACACGGGCGCGTTGGCGATGTGGGTGACCGCTTCGTAACCACGGATCTCCTGCACTTTCAGGATGTCGAGGCCGTACTCTTCGTCGCCCATGGTGAAGGCGAGGAACTCCTGGCCCGATTCATCGTGGACGGGCGGGGCGTGGTGGAGGGTGGCGTTTTGGGCGGAATTATTGCTGAGCATGGTTGTCCTGCGAAGAAGTCAAGCGGGTGAGGCGCGCAAGCGATGGCTGCGGGCGGACCTGGGTCGCGTACAGCGCGGCCATACCCCAGTTTAACTTGCTCTGTAGGAATAACAACCGCGCACCCGCAATTCAATCGATCCTGTTGCGCTTCGGCAACGAATCCGCCTCATCCAGCGCCAGTGCGCGAAGAATCGCCGGCAGGATCAGGCGGAACGACGGCGAACCCGCCGCCACTTCGTCGTAGTGGCTGGCGCCGGGCAGGATGATGACCTCGGCGCGGTCGCCGGCGGCCCTGGCGCGGGCGGCGTAGTCGTGGGCCACGCGGGGTGGCGAGACGGTGTCGAGTTCGCCCGTGATCAGGGTGGTGTGGCTGCCGTTCGGGATCAGTTCGGCCGCATTGGTATCAGCAAACACATCGGGCCGCTGCGCGCTGGGCAGGCCGGTCAGGTCGACCAGGTCGCGCTCGCAACTGCTTTTGATCAGGGCCTGCTCGCGGCGCAGGTCGGCCAGGCCGCCCAGGCTGATGATCTGGCTCACTGGCACGATGGCGCTCTGGAACAGGGGGCTGGAGGCGGCGATCCTGCTCCGGCCTGCCAGCCACTGCACCAGTTGGCCGCCGGCCGAGTGGCCGATCGCGACCATGCGCCGCAGGTCGAGTTGCTGCGCCGTGGCCTGGGCGCCCAGCAGATCGAGGGCGGCATTGAGGTCCTGGTAGGTGCCGGGATAGCCGCCGCCGGCCTCGTCGACGCGGCGGTATTCGACGTTCCAGACGGCGATGCCGTGGCCCTGCAAGGCCCCGGCCAGGTTGCGCAATTGCACGATGCCGCCATATTGCCTGGTCCAGCAGCCGCCGTGCACCAGCACGGCGACGGGAAACGGTCCGGGGCCGGACGGGCGGAACAGTTCGGCATACTGGGATGGCGCCTTGCCGTAGGCCAGCGTCAGGGTGGGCGCCGGCCCGCTCAGGGCCAGGTAATCGGCCAGCTTCATGGGCTCGGCGTGGGCGAGGCCGGCGCACAGCAGCGCGGGCAGGAGGGGACGCAGGGAAGGGGGCATGGTGGGCCGGTCGAAGGAGCGTGCAGTTGTGCCAATAGCGGTATCGCACTATACCGAGCTTGCGGCCTGGCCGGCAAGCGCCTGGCGCGGCGCGCGCACGATTGGGCCGGGGGCCCAACGGGCGCTTCGTGCTAGTGTGGCCCACACCCACAGGAGCGACGACATGACATTAAGCAATGAAAACCAGGAAAACACGATGAGCAATGAATACCGTGGCTTCCGCATCGACGTCCAGGCCATGCAGGATTGCGAAGACCGCTGGGACTTCGACTACACGCTCACGCCGCTCGACGGCAAGGGCGAAGTACGGCGCCGCAGCCACACCGTCAACGGCCAGGCCACCGAGGCGGCGGCGCGCGTGGCGGCCATCGAAGTGGCGCGGATCGAGATCGACAATGTGCTGGCCATGCAGGCCGGCTGAGCGAAAACGCAACAGCGGGCAAAGCCTTGATGCTGAGCAAGTATAGGGGCAGCGCCGTTTGCTACGATTCATTACACCCGCAAGGGGACAAGAGAGTGACAATGAGCAAGCGATTTACTGAGCAGTATCAGCATGACCGCGTCGCGCCGTCGGCGCTGCGGGCCCATTCGACGCCCGATCCCGACCTGCCGCCACCGGGACCGAATCCCGATCCGGACGACGTGCCGCCACCCGATCATGCGCCCATCCAGGAGCCGACCCGGCCGGCGCCACCGATCAAGGCCTGAGCCGAGGGCGGTGTTATTTGGAATTAAAATTTTTCCATTAAACAATTGTTTTAAGATAAGTTTCGTTGCTGCGAAACTACACAATATGAATAAAGGCGGGCGCCGGCGGGCGTTGTTGTACGGCAGTCCTATAATGAATTTGTCAGATCAACCAATAAAATATGGAGACTTTCATGGGCAACTCGCTGCACAACAAGATCCGGCTGGGCCGTCCATCGCCGCTCGCCTCGCGCAAGGTGCAAGCCCTGATCGCCCTGGGCGCGGTGATTCCCTTGAGCTGGTTGATCCTGAGCGCGATGCGCTGATCCCAGCGTCTGTCGGCATTGCCGCCTTGCCGCCACCGCGCGGCGCGGTTACCATGGGCGCCGACCCTGGCTTAATGAAAGCGGCAATGAAAAACGAAAAACTGACCACCGACGAATACGACGCGCTGGGCCACCTCGAACGGGGGCCGGCGCCGGAGCGTGTGAACGCTTGCGTGGGCCGCAACGCCAAGCGTTTGTCTGGTCTGAAATTGTTGCAGTATGGTCGCGATGGCCGTGTGGGCCTGACGGAAAAAGGCCAGGAAATGTTGTTCCTGCGCCGCTGCGTGGGGGCGCTGCGCGACCTGACGACCGATCCTGCCGCCGCGGTGCCGGCGGACGTGGCCAGCTTCCTGGGCAAGAAGTCGCACATCGTGCCGCGTGCCGAGGGTGGTTTCACGATCACCGACAAGGGCCGCGAATCGCTGGCCGACATCGACGCGCGCGCCTGAGACAGGCGTGTGGCAGCAGCATAAAAAAACCGGCGCACGCCGGTTTTTTTATTTGCTTGAACCACCGTGCTCAGACCACCTGGCGGCGGCGATTCGGGTAGACCAGCGTGCGGATCGCCAGTTCCGCCGGCACATTCATCGCCGATAAGAACTCAGCCGCCCGTTGCAGTCCGACGGTGGGAATCGACGCGATCGCCTGGTTGATGACATCGCGGGTGCGGAAATCGTTGCGGATTTGCTTGACGCCGTTGCGCTGTTGCGGGGCGGTGCTGAGGGTCATGTTGATTCTCTTGGCATGTTCGTAGGATGGACTTCGCGGAAACATCTGATGCATTCCTCACGTTGACGCAAATCATAAACCAAATTGCACAAATGATGTCGAGATGCTATGCAAGTTTCAAAATAAACTTATAAATCAATTATCAAAAACCCATCCCCCCAAAAGTCCGCAGTCCGCAGTCAACCCCGCCCCCGAGGCAAACGCCGCTTCCCCTCGGGTTTGCGTCCAAAAATCATCTGGCTTCGCCAGTGATTTTTACCTGACTGTTCCTGCGCCGGTAAGCCGCCGTTGCTTTTCTTCCTGGCAGGACTGGCCTCACCGGTCCTGCCAGCAATTCAATCCACACAAAAGCAGGTTTTCACTTTTGTGTGCGCACCAGCTCCTCGAACAACGGCCCCGGCAGTGGCTTGCTGAAAAAATACCCCTGCATCTGGTCGCAATCGTGGCGCCGCAGGTAGTCGAGCTGGTCGGCCGTTTCCACGCCCTCGGCGATCACCAACAACTTCAGGTTGTGGGCCAGGCTGATGATCGAGGCGACAATTGCCGCGTCGTTCGAGTCGCGCGCGATGGCGGCGACGAAGGAGCGGTCGATCTTGAGCACATCGATGGGAAAACGTGACAGGTAGGACAGCGAGGAGTAGCCGGTGCCGAAGTCGTCGATCGACAGCTTCACGCCCAGCGCCTTCATGTTGTAGAGCAGTTCGACCGCCTCGCCGACCTCGCTCATGAACAGGCTTTCCGTCAGTTCGATTTCCAGGCAGGCGGGATTGAGCCCCGTTTCACGCAGCACGCCGCGCAGCTCGTCGAGCAGGCTGGCGGCGCCGAACTGGCGCGCCGACAGGTTCACCGCCACCCGCAGCGCGCCCATGCCGCTGTCGTGCCAGGCCTTGGTCTGGCGGCAGGCGGTGCGCAGCACCCAGGCGCCGATCGGCACGATCAGGCCCGTCTCTTCGGCCACGCTGATGAAGCGGCTGGGCGCGACCATGCCCATTTCCGGATGCTGCCAGCGGATCAGGGCTTCCATGCCGACGATACGGCCGCTCTGCAAGTCCACCTGCGGCTGGTAGTGCAGCACGAATTCGTTGCGCTCGAGCGCGCTGCGCAGGGCGCTTTCGATGCGCACCCGCTCGGTCGCTTCCTCGTTCATCGCCGCGGTGTAGAACTGATAATTGTTGCGGCCCAGTTTTTTGGCGCGGTACATGGCGATGTCGGCCATCTCGATCAGGCTGTCGGCGGGTGCGCCGTCGAGCGGATACACCGACACCCCGATCGAGCAGGTGACAAAAAACTCCTGGATGCCCAACAGCACCGGCTGGGCCACCGAATCCATCAGGCGCTGCACGATGTCGACCGACAGCGCGTCGTCGTCGTGCTCGGTGAGCAGCACCACGAATTCGTCGCCCGACAGGCGCGCCACGGTGTCGGTCTCGCGCAGGGCGCCGCGCAGGCGCGCCGCCACCGTCATCAACAGCACGTCGCCGGCCTTGTGGCCCATCGAGTCGTTGACGAATTTGAAGCGGTCCAGGTCGATCAGCATGACCCACACGGGGCGGCCGCTGCGGCCTGAATAGGCCACCGCCTGGCCCAGGCGGTCCTGCAGCAGGCTGCGATTGGGCAGGCCGGTGAGCACGTCATGCTGGGCCACGTGCTGGATCGCCTGCTCGGCGCGTTTGCGCGCGGTGATGTCGGTGCCGGTGCCGCGGTAGCCGGCGAAGCGGCCGGCGTCGTCGAACAGCGGTTCGCCGTTCACGCTGAACCAGCGCATGTCGCCGTCCTCGCCCGGCATGGCGTATTCAAAGCCGGTGTAGCCCTGGCGCGCGGCCACTTGGGCCAGGTGGGCGCGCCCGCTGTCGCTGGCGAGTTGATCGTGGGCGCTCTCCCAGTGGGTCCTGCCGAGCAAGCGGCCGGCCTTGACCCCGGCTTTTTCGCTGAAGCCGCCCGTGATCGCCGTGAAGCGGCAGTGGGCGTCCTGCTCCCAGTACCAGTCGGACGACATCGAGACCAACTGGCGGAAGCGCTGTTCGCTTTCCTGCAGCGCCTTCTCGGTGTGCTGGCGGTCGTTGACGTCGTCGATCAGGCGCTGGTTCGACAGCTTCAGGTCGACGGTACGCTCGTCGACCAGCATTTCCACGCGCCGCGAGCGCTGCGCGAGCGACTGCATCAGGACCGTCAGCAGCAGCGTGAGCATGGTGCCACCGACGGCCACCAGCAGCGCGCCCAGGTGCTCGGACACGATGGGGCGCGCGCGCGCGGCGATGTCGATGCGCCAGGTCTGGCCGCCCACATCGAGCTGCCTGACCAGTTGCCGCGGGGCCGCCATGACGGGCCAGGCGTGCTCCGGCGCCGGCATCGCCGCGCCCGGGAACACCGTCTCCAGGCGGCCATCGCTGGCGGCCGCCGCCACGCGCAAGCGCAAGCCGTCGTCCACCGGCGGGCTTGACAGGATAAGCTCCACCAGTTCGGCCGCGCGCATGCTCACGGCGCTGCTGCCGACCAGGGCGGCGCGGCGCGCCGCCGGCGTGGCCAGGTCGGCGCCGCGCCGGTACACCGGCATCACCAGCAGAAAGCCGCGCTGGGGCAGCGGCCCGGTCGACAGCGCCAGCAGACCGGTGGCGGCGGGGCGGCCGTTGTCGATGGCGCGCGCCAGCGCCGCCTCGAACGGCTTGCTGCGGCTCGAATCGAAGCCCAGCGCGACCTCGTTGCCCGCGTACGGCTCCATGTACGTGACCGGGGTGTAGGCGGCGTGCCGCAGCGCCGTCTGCAGGCGGCCGTCGCGCATTTCGACGATGCCGGCGCCGGCGCCGGGATGGGCCAGCGCCAGCTCGGTCTCGAAACCGGCCCGCTCGGCGTGGTCGATGCGGCGGTGGAAGGAGATCGACTTGATGAACGGGTTCCGGGCCAGCAGCGGGCGGGTGAAATCGTGGAACTGCTCCCGCGAGACCGCCGAGACGCTCTGGAACAGCGCGTTGGTGACGGCTGCCAGTTCGACTGCCTGATCGAGGCCGCGGCCGATGGCGGCGCTGCGGATGCCGGCCTGCTGCTCGAAGGCGAGCGCCTGCTTGTCCTGTTCCAGGTGCAGCACGCCAACAGCGAGGATGGTGGTGGCGGCAAAGCCGCCAGCGAGCGTCAGAACGGTTGAAACTGCAAGCCAGTGTGGTCGGCGGCGGTGCGGCAAGTCCAAGAAAGTCCCTGTGAAACAGGGCGCCGGCAGGCGCCCTGGGTGAGCAATGCAGCAGTGTGTCACAGTGCATGGTGATCGGCAACGATATGCGGTGTGTGCGTGCCCTGGGCCTTTAGCGGCGCGGCCGCCGCCACGCATGGCGGCCGATCAGCCAGGCCAGTACCAGCCGCACCAGCAGGCGGTTGCGCAGCGCGCCGCCCACGCCGGGGTGGCGCGCCAGCCAGCGCTGCACGGCCAGCGCGCGGACCGGCGGCGTTTCGGCGTCGTCGGCGAGCGGGGCGCGCACGGCGAACACGATGCGGTTGTTGCCGGCCACCCCGGCCAGGCGGGCCACGCGGCCGCCGAACACCAGCGCCAGCCGGCCCAGCATGGGACCGTACTGGGGGTCGTAGCTGAAGATGTTCGCCACCAGCACGCCGCCGTCGACCAGCGCGCGCCGGCAGTGGGCATAAAAGCGCGACGACACCAGCGCCGGCGGCAGGCCGGCCGCGTCGAAGCCGTCCAGCACCAGCACGTCGACGGCGCCGGCCAGGCCGGCGATGTAGGCGCAGGCGTCGCCATGGACGACCTGGAAGCGGGCATCGTCGGGCGGCACGCAAAACTGTTCGCGCAGGGCGATCACGTCGGCGCGCAGTTCGACGACGGTGATGCGGGTGTCGGGGAAATGGCGGTGGCAGAACTTGGCCAGTGAACCACCGCCCAGGCCGACCATCAGGATGTGGCGGGGGCGCGGCACGAACAGGGCGAACAGCATCATTGCCCGCACATAGGCCAGCATCAGGCGCGCCGGGCGCGACAGACGCATTTGGCTTTGCACTTCGCCGGGGCGGAAGGCCAGCGTGCGGATGTCGCCCGTGGTCGTCACCAGCGGGGCGCCAGCGGCAACCGGCCGGACGGGTGGGGAGCGCGAAGGGGACGGGGCCATTGCTGCAGTATAGGGCAAGCCGGCGCGGCGGCACCGGCGCCGCTTGTTGCGGCAGCACCGTTTCTGCTAAGCTGCTTCATCGCCTCTGGAGAAGCCATGTTCCTCGACCACCCCACTCTGACCGCCACCAACAGCCAAACCGAACCGGACCGCATCGAGCGGCTCAACCGCGTGTATGGCTACGTCATGGCGCTGGCCGACCGCGACGGTCTCCTGCGGCTGGTGGAAAAAGTCAGCCAGCTGCATGACCACAAGGGCACCCTGATCGTGTTCTGGATCGACGCCCCGGATGAGTCCGAGAAAGCCCTGTTCAGCGTGGCCTGGGGCAGCCGCATCGGCGATGGCACCAGCAACGTCGAACACGAAATCTGAGCGGGCGCGGCGTGGACATTTCGACCATGCTGCTGGCGCTGGCGCTGGGCAACCTGAGCCTGTCGGCCGCGCTGTTTTTTTTCGAGCATGGCCGCGCCCAGTCGACCGCCATGCGCACCTGGGGCAGCGCGCGCCATTTGCAGGGCGCCGCCTGGCTGCTGCTGTACCTGCGCCTGGGCGGCATCCTGCCCGACGCGCTCTGCATCCCGCTTGGCTATTGCCTGCTGTTTGTCGGCGTCGCCCTGGAGGCGGGCGCCCTGTGGGAGGCCAATGGCAAGCCGCAGTGGCGGCGTGCCACGCTGTGGGCGCTGGTGCTGGCGGTGTGCCTGTTCGTGGCCTGTTACGCCATCGATCCGGGCCCCTTGCGGCAGCTCGCCGGCACCCTGATCCTGGGCGCCGCCTACCTGTCGTCAGCGGCCGCATTTGCCTGGAACTGGCGCGGCGCCAGCCTGCTGCGCCGCTTCCTCGCCGTGACGGTGGGCGTGCTGGCGCTGCTGGTGGCCGCGCGCGCCCTGATGGTGCTGGTCGCGCCCGGTGGCTGGGGCTGGATCAGCAATGGCCTGCTGCAGCTGTGGTCCTCGGTGGCGTTCTACCTGCTCATGCTGCTGGGCGCCTTCGGCTTCCTGCTGCTGGGCCGCGAGCGCCTGCAGCAGGATCTTGATCGCCTCGAAGTGATCGACGTCACCACCGACGTGCCGAACCGGCGCGGCTTCTTCATGGCCCTGGCGCCCTGGCTGGCGCTGGCGCGCCGCCCCGGCGTGCCGACCGCGCTGGTGGTGTTCGACCTGGACAATTTCAAGCGCGTCAACGACAGTTACGGCCACGCCGCCGGCGACACCGCCCTGCGCGCCGTGATCGACGTCTGCAAGCATCACCTGCGCGAAGCCGACCAGCTGGGCCGCCTGGTCGGCCTCGAATTCGCCATTCTGCTGCCGCGCACCGAGCTGCCCGCCGCCTTGCTCGTGGCCGAGCGGATCCGCGCGGCGGTGGCCGCCACGCCGGCCAAGAGTGCGCGCGCCATGGTGGCCGTCACGGCCAGCTTTGGCGTGACGCTCGTGCGCGCCGACGACAGCACCACCAGCCTGTTCAAGCGCGCCGACGAGGCCCTGCAGGCGGCCAAGCAGGCCGGCCGCAATTGCGTGGTGGCCGCCAATGAGCAGCAAACCATTTAGTCTTTTTACGCGGTCGTCATCAAGCTGTCATCTGGCCCTGTTACAGTAATACGGTTATGACGCCACGCCCGAGCGGCGCCGCGCAGTCAAACGAGGATGCCCATGTACGCAGCAGTCGATCTAGGTTCAAACAGTTTTCGCCTGCATATCGGCAAGCACGACGGCGAGGCGATCCGCGTCGTCAAGAGCTTGCGCGAACCGATCCGCCTGGGCGCCGGGCTCGATAAATCGGGCAATTTAACGGCGCCGGCGATGCAAGCGGCATTAAATTGCCTCGCTTCGTTCCGCGCCGTGCTGGCGGGGTTTTCGCTCGACGCCGTGCGCGTGGTCGGCACGGCCGCGCTGCGCCTGGCCAACAACGCCGACCAGTTCCTGCCGCTCGCCGAGCAGGCCATCGGCCATCCCATCGAGATCATCTCGGGCGAGGAAGAAGGGCGCCTCATTTACATGGGCGTGGCCAACGCGCTGGCCGCCCCCAACGAGCGGCGCCTGGTGATCGATATCGGCGGCGGCTCCACCGAAGTCATCCTGGGAAAAGGCCTCGACATCGAGCGCGTCGAGTCATTCAGTGTCGGTACGGTGCGCCAGAGCCTGTCGTTTTTTCCCGGTGGTCGCATCGAGGCGGGCGCTTTTGAAGCGGCCATCCTGTCGGCGCGCAGCCAGTTCGAGGATGCCGCGCCGCCGTTTCACCGGCAGTTCTGGCGCAACGCCTATGGCTCCTCCGGCACCATCCGTTCGCTGGCCGAAGTCATCACCCGCAACGGTATCGGCGACGGCCGCCTGAGCCTGGTTTCCCTGCAGGCGCTCAAGCAGCGCTTCATCGCCATCGGCGAGGTCGCCCGCATCGACCTGCCGGGTCTGAAGGCAGACCGCGCCGGCACCGTCATTGGTGGCCTGGCGATCCTCATCGCGGTGATGACGGAGATGGCGGTGGAGGTGCTGCTGCCGGTCGAGGCGGGCTTGCGCATGGGCGTCATGTGGGACCTGTACGCGCGCGCCATGCACCGCGACCGCCGCGACGAATCGGTGCGCGCGATGGTGGCGCAGTTTCACGCCGATCCGCTGCGCGCCGAACAGGTGGCGGTGGAGGCGGGCGCCCTGTACGTCCAGCTCAAGCCAGCCGGCGACGGCTATGCCAAACTGCTCGACTGGAGCGCGCGCCTGCACGAAATCGGCATGCTGGTGTCGCACACGGGTTATCACAAGCACGCCGCCTACATCATTGAAAACGCCGATTTGCCGGGGTTCACCACGCGCGAGCAAAAAGCCATGGCGCGCCTGGTGGTGGCGCAAAAGGGCAATCTGCGCAAGATCGGCGACGCCCTGAGCGAGCCCGATTTCGCCAAGGCGGTGCTGGCGCTGCGACTGGCGATCCTGTTGATGCACGCGCGCATCGAGGCCGATTTCACCGAACTGCGCGTGCGCATGAAAAGCCGTATCGAGCTCGACATCCGGCGCGGCTGGGTGGTGCACCATCCGACCCTGTCGTACTGGATCGAGAAAGAGCGCGAGTGGTGGGATGAGGTGGACGTCGACTTCGTCGTCAGGATCGGTGCCTGACATGCTGGAAAATGCCGCTTGTCAAAAATAAAAAGCTATACTGTTTAATTCATTTATTGCCAACTTCCGGAGAGCCCGATGCGCAAGCCTGCAAGCCCTAAAAAAACCACTACCACGCCAGAGACCAGCGTCGCCGCCAAGCCGGTGCCGAAAGCCGTCACACCGGCCCTCAAAGCCCCTGCCAAGCCGGTGGCCAAGCCAGCGCCGAAGCCGGCCGTGAAAGCGCCTGCGGCGGCATCAGCGGCGGCACCAGCGGCGGTGGCAAAGCCGGCGCCGAAGAGCGCCGCCAAGCCAGTGGCCGCCAAAACAGTGGCCGCCAAAACGGTGGCCGCCAAAACGGTGGCCGCCAAAGCGGTGGCGGTGAAAAAAGCCGACGTGAAAAAAACCGACGTGAAAAAAGTCGCTGCCAAGCCAGTGAAAGCGGCCAGGCCGAAAGCGGCGCCCGCCGAGGAGCCTGTGCGTGCCAAGGCGGCCGCTTCGACCCTGGTGCGCGACAGTTTCACCATGCCGGCGCACGAGTACGAAGTGCTGGGCAAAGTAAAAAAAGCCTGCCTGAAGGCGGGCTTTGAAATCAAGAAAAGTGAATTGCTGCGCATCGGCGTGGCCTTGATCAGCCAGATGGACATGGCCACCTTGCAGCGCGTGCTGGGCGACCTGCCGCAGCTGAAAACCGGGCGGCCGAAGAAAGTCTGAGCGGTGCCGGCGCCATGGGCGCCAGCGCGCAGGCCGCCGTCAAAGCGGCCTGCCGGGCGTCTCAATGCATCGAGGCGCTGGCCAGTTCTTTCAGGTCACGAATACTGAGCTCCGATTTTTCATGCATGCGCAGCAAGATCGTCGCGCCCACCGCCAGCTTGCGGTGGCGGATCTTGCTGACGATCGGCGGTTGCACTTCCAGCACGCGGCACAGTTCCGCGTCATTTTTCAACTGCATTTTTTCAATCAGGGTGTCGAGCAGCCGGTTTGGCACAAAACTCGACGGTTCGAGCGCGCGCGCCCGGTTCATCGCTTCGATCAATTCCTGCTTTTTCTGTCGTACGTTCATGGTGTCCTCACTTAACTCGAGCTGGCGCTTCGATTCGGGGCGCCTGACAACATCATCACCCTGGTAGCGCATCGCCGTGCCATCGTTGCGACGTGGCGGCGAAGGCGTGCCCGTGAGTATTGTCATGCGCTTTTGATTGCATTGACCGCACGGCGTTACATTGTGTGATTATTGCAGCCGCTTGGTTAATTGCAATAATACTAGTTTCATACTCTTTCGGCAGTTTTTCGAGGTACTATAATCACAAATACCCACTTTATCGTAACTTTAAGGCAACAAACTTAAGCCGGAATGTGACAATACGAGGATTTTGTCCGCTTGCGCCGCTGCTGCGTGAGAATGTGTGACCATGATGGCGCTGGCGCCCGTTGCCTTGATCTCGCGCCGCAGCAGGGCCAGGATGGTGTCGGCGGTTTCCGGGTCGAGGTTGCCGGTGGGTTCGTCGGCCAGCACCAGGGCGGGCCGGTGCGCCAGTGCCCGCGCGATCGCCACCCGCTGCATTTCGCCGCCCGAAAGCTGGCGGGGGAAGTCGTCGCCGCGACCTTGCAGGCCGACGGCGTCGAGCATCTCGGTGGCGCGGGCGATGCCTTGACCGTTCAGCAGCAGCGGCAGGGCGACGTTTTGTGCCAGCGTCAGGTGCGGCAGCACGTGGAAAGCCTGGAAGATGAAACCCATGCGGGTGCGCCGCAGGCTGGTGGCGGCATCGTCGTCGAGTCCGGCCATGGCCTGGCCGTCGACGATGACGGCGCCGCTGTCGGCGCTGTCGAGGCCGGCAATCAGGTTGAGCAGGGTCGACTTGCCCACCCCCGACTCGCCCATGATGGCGACGAATTCGCCGGCGGCGAAGGTGTGCGACAGGCCGTGCAGGACGGGGCGGCCGTTATAGGATTTGCGTAGCTTGCGAAGTTCGAGCATGTTGGCGATCAAACAAACGTGAACCCCTACTTTTGTTTGGCTTGGTCAGGCAAAAATCCCCGGCGCAGCCGGGTTTTTTGGGGGGCACGCACACCCGGGTCGGATCACAGATCGCCTCGGGGCGTGAGTCCGGCGATCTGCGCGCTCTCCGTATCGGGGGTGTCCCTGACCGACCAGGCCAACGTAGGGGCCACGTTGGCCTGGTTTATTTCGTGAGACTTCTGCGCAAGGCAAAACTGATGCCGTCCACCAGCGCCACCAGCAGCAGCATGGCGATGATCACGGTGGCAGCGTCCTGCATCTGGAACAGGGACAGATGATACTTGAGCATCTGGCCCAGGCCGCCCGCGCCCACCACGCCCAGCACGGCGGCGGCGCGGATGTTGTTCTCCCAGCGGTACAGGGTGTACGACAGCATCTGCGGCAAGGTCTGCTGGAAGGTGGCGTAGAAAAACGCCGGCAGCGCCTGCGCGCCGTTGGTGAGCAGGGTCTGCTGGGGCAGCGGTTCGGCGTTTTCCAGGGCGTCGGCGAACAGGCGCCCCAGCACGCCACTGGTATGCAAGGCCAGCGCCAGGGTGCCGCCGAACGGCCCCAGGCCCGCCGCCACCAGCATCATCGAGGCCCACACCAGCTCCGGAATCGAGCGCAGCACATTGAGCACGGCGCGCGTGGCCGCGCGCGGCGCGGCGCCGAACTTGCCTGCCGCCGGCAAGGCCAGCAGCAGGCCGGCGCCCACCGCCAGCAGGGTGCCCAGCGCCGACATCGACAAGGTCTCGAGGGCCGCAGTGGCCGTCTTGCGCAGGAATGGCAGCGCCACTTCGGGCGGCGCGAAGCCGCCCAAAAATTCGGCCGTGCTGGCCCAGGCGCTGGCGGTGAAGAACTCGGCAAACTGCAGGGGCAGGCTGGCGAAGCTGGCCAGCACCAGCGCCAGCAGGCCCAGCATCAGGAACCAGGTCGACAGGTGGCGCCGCGGCGCCGGCGGCAGGGTTGGCTTGGCTGGCATGTTCATCCCAGCCGCCGGCGCAGCATTTTCGACACCACGTCGGCCAGCGCCACCAGCAGCACGAACACGATGAGCATCGTCGCCACTTCGCCGCCGGCCATGTTGCGGGTCGATTCATCCATGCGCTGACCGAGGCCGCCGGCGCCGACGAAGCCCATCACGGCCGAGCCGCGGATCGCGCACTCCCAGCGGTACACGCTGTAGGACACCAGTTCGGCGGCCGACTCGGGCAGGGCGCCGTACAGCAGCGTGGCCAGGCGGCCACTGCCGTTGGTAAGCAGGGTGTCGGCCGCGTGGGCGTCGGACGACTCGAGAATTTCGGCGTAGACCTTGCCCAGCATGCCGCTGTAGGTGAGGGCGATGGCCAGCACGCCGGCGGTGGGCCCCAGCCCGATGATGCGCACGAACAGCAGCGCCCACACCAGTTCGGGCACGCTGCGCAGCAGCACCAGCAGCCAGCGCACGAGCTGGCGCAGCAGGCGGGCGGCGGGGCGCATGCGGCCCGTGCCCAGCCGCGAAATGGACAGGCGCTCGGTGACGATCAGGGTGGCGGGAATGGCGCCCAGCAGGGCCAGCGTGAGGCCGGCGCTGGCCATGGCGACGGTCTGCCAGGTGTTGATCAGCACCAGGTGGAGAAATTCGGCGTCCAGTTGCGGATGCAGGAAGGCGGCGAGAAAGCGCCGGGTGGCCACCAGGCTTTGGGCGTCGAACAGCAGCCATGGCTTGAATTCGGCGTACACCAGCATGGGCCAGAGCAGCACTGCGAACAGCAGCGCCGCTTGCAGGCGCTGGCGCAGGGCGGGGTCGGGGGGCGCGCGGCGCGCCGGCAATGCGGTGTTCATGGTGTTACAGGCAGGCGCCGACGGCCAGTGGGGCGTCGGCCAGCAGCGCCGGTGGCGGCGGCGACGACAGCGCTTCGTTCTGGTACAGCGCGGCGATCTGGGCGTCGCTGACCTGCTCGCGCGGCAAATCGAACACGATACGGCCTGCGCGCAGGCCGACAATGCGGGGAAAGTGGGTGCGCGCGATGTCGACCTGGTGCAGGCTGCACACCAGCGTGGCGTTGCGCGCGCGCGCTTCCTGCTGCAGCGTGGCCAGGGTCAGCTGCGACAGGGTCGGGTCGAGCGCCGACAAAGGCTCGTCGACCAAAAATGCGGTGGCGTTCGACAGCAGCAGGCGCGCCAGGCCGCAGCGCTGGCGTTCACCGCCCGACAGGCGATCGACGCGCGCATACAGTTTGTCGCCCAGGCCAAAACGCTGCAGGGCGTCGAACGCAGCCTGCGGATCGGCCGGCTTGACGAGCGAGACCAGCGCCTGCCACAGCGTCCACTGTGGCAGGCGCGCCGCCAGCACCGCCGTCACCACGCGCTGGCGCGGGGGAAGTGGCGGCGTTTGCGGCGCCAGGCACTGGCGCGCGCGCAGGCGGTGGCGGGCCCCTTCGCTCAAGGCCCACGGGTCCTGGCCGAACACCTGCAGCACGCCGCTGTCGGGCGTGCGGGTGCACGACAAGGTCGCCAGCAAGGTGGTCTTGCCGGCGCCGGACGGGCCGATGATGGCCACCTGCTCGCCCTGGGCGACGACCAGATCGATCGCCTGCAGGGCCGGGGCGCCGTGGCCACCGGCCAGGTGACGCACGGTTAACTGCTCGAGCCGGTAGGTCATCGCGATGCCTGTCAACGCTTACTTGAGCAAGCCGGCGTTTTGCGCCGCTTTTTCGATGTCGCCGTAGTTGCTTGCCTTGGTGGGGATGAACTTGCTGGCGCGTTGCAGTTCCAGGATTTCCTTGCCTTCAGGGGTGGACTTGTCCAGCGCCAGGAAGGCGTCGGTGATTTTTTTCTGCAGCGCCGCGTTCATGTCGGTGCGCACGCTCCAGTTGTAATCGTAGTAGCCAGGGGTGGTGTAGAACACGCGCACGACGGCTGGATCGACCTTTTTCTCGGCGACCAGTTTTTCCCACACGGAGATATTGAGCGCGCCGGCATCGACCTTGCCGCCACCAACTGCGGCGACGGTGGCGTCATGGGCGCCGGAGAAGGCGATGCGCTTGAGATCGGTATCCGGGTTGATCTTTGCTGCCAGCAAGTAGTAACGGGGCATCAGGTGGCCGGAGGTGGACGACTCGGAGCCGAACGACAGGGTCTTGCCCTTGAGGTCTTCCAGCTTGTTGATGTCCTTGTTGGTGGTGACGAACACCGACTTGAATTTTTCATCTTCGGCGCGCTGCACCAGCGGCGTGATGGCGCCCTTGCTGCGCACATTCGCTTGCACGAAGGTGAAGCCGCCGAACCAGACCATGTCGATGCGCTTGTTGATCAGGCCTTCGACGGAGGCGGCGTAGTCGGTCACGGGGGTGAATTCGACTTTCAGGCCGGTGGCCTTGGCCAGGTAGTCGCCCAGCGGCTTGAACTTGCGCTGCAATTCAGTCGGGTTTTCGTCAGGAATGGCCGACACGCGCAGCACGCCCGGGGTGTTTTGCGCGGCAACGCTGGTGGCGGCAAACAGCAGGCCGGCGGCGGCGGTGGCGCCGAGCAGGTTCTTGAGGGTGCGGAAGGCGGAAAAGTGGCGCATAAGGCCTTTCTGACGAGAGGTGAATTGAAGCGCCAAAAGGTTCGCGCCGGGACTGGCACGATACGATGGGGCAGGCGCCGATAAATGTGACTATTCAGCTATCATAACAAAATCCAGCGCGAATCCGGCCGGCCCGCAGGCTCCGTGCGTGGCTGCGCGGTGCGCCCATGGCGCGTTATCGCTTGTTTGACCGCCGCTTCGACCTTCCCACTGACGTTGACTCTTCTTGATTATGCCGCCTGATACGACGACCGTTTCGCCCCATGTACAGCCAGAGCGCGCAGCAGCGCGGGGCGCCGCCGCAGTGCTCGCCGAAATCAGTGCGGGACTGGCGGCGAACCACGCCCATGTCTCGCCCAAGTTTCTCTACGACGCACTCGGTTCGCGCCTGTTCGAAGCCATCTGCGAATTGCCCGAGTACTATCCGACGCGCACCGAGGCCGGCATCTTCGCCGCCCACGGCGAGGCCATCGCGCGCGCCATCGGCCCCGGCGCCACCCTGATCGATCTGGGCGCCGGCAACTGCGCCAAGGCAGCATCGCTGTTCCCCCTGCTGCAGCCGGCCCAGTATGTGGCGATCGACATCTCCGCCGACTTCCTGCGCGAATCGATTGAGCGCCTGCAACAGCGCTTTCCCCGGATCGACATGCTGGGCCTGGGCCAGGATTTTTCCGCCGGCCTGGACTTGCCGGCCAGCGTGCGCACGGCGCAGCGCCTGTTCTTCTATCCCGGCTCGTCGATCGGCAATTTCACCCCCGATGAGGCGGGCGCCTTCCTGCGCCGCGCGCGCGCGCAGTGCGATACGGACGGCGGCTTGCTGATCGGCATCGACCTGGTCAAGGACAGCGACGTGCTCGACGCCGCCTACGACGACGCGCTGGGCGTGACCGCCGCCTTCAACCTGAACCTGCTGCGCCATCTGAACGTACTCGCCGGCGCCGACTTCGACGTGCGCCAGTGGCGCCACCGGGGCAGCTTCAACGCCGCGCAGTCGCGCATCGAAATGCACCTCGAGGCGCGCCACGATCTCACCGTCCACTGGCAGGGCGGCCAGCGCAGTTTTCAGGCGCACGAGCGCATCCACACGGAAAACAGCTATAAATATCGCCAGAGCGCCGCCGTCGGCCTGCTCGAACAGGCGGGGTTTCAGGCCAGCGAGGTGTGGACCGACCCGCAGGGCTGGTTCGCCGTCATCCACGCGCGCGCGATCGGCAACTAGCATGACGGCCCGTGACGACCTGTCGTGCCGCCAGCGCTTTGCCAGCGTGCGCCAGCGTTCCTTCGCGCTGGCGGCGCCCCTGTCGGACGAAGACTGCGGCGCCCAGTCGATGGCCGACGCCAGCCCCGTCAAGTGGCACCTGGCGCACACCACCTGGTTTTTCGAAACCTTCATCCTGGAAGCGCGCGAGCCCGGCTTCAAGCCCTACCACCCGGCCTTTCGCTTCCTGTTCAACTCCTACTACAACGGCATCGGCGCGCGCCATCCGCGCGCCCAGCGGGGCCTGCTCACGCGCCCGTCGATGGCCGAGGTGCGCGCCTGGCGCGCCGATGTCGACCGCCGCATCGACGCCTTGCTCGACATCCATGGCGACTGCGCGCAACTGGCCGCCCTGATCGAACTGGGGCTGCAGCACGAACAGCAGCACCAGGAATTGCTGCTCACCGATGTGCAGCACCTGTTGTCGCACAATGCCATGCATCCGGCCTATGCGGAAGGCGCGGTGGCGGCCGCGGTGGCCTCGCCGATGGCGCTGATCGCCTTCGACGGCGGCGTCACCACCATCGGCCACGCGGGCGACGGTTTTTGCTTCGACAACGAATTGCCCCGCCACCGCCAGTTCCTCGAGCCGTTTTCGCTGGCCGACCGGCTCGTCACGAACGGCGAATTTGCCGCCTTTATCGACGCCGGCGGCTACCGCGACGCCACGCTGTGGCTGGCCGAAGGCTGGGACGCGGTCGCCAGCGGCCAGTGGCAGCATCCGCTGTACTGGCAGCGCGACGGGCAGGGCCAGTGGTGCGAATTCACCTTGCACGGCTTGCAGGCGCTCGATCCGCACCAGGCCGTCACCAGCGTGTCGCTGTACGAGGCGGACGCCTACGCCAACTGGCGCGGCATGCGCCTGCCCACCGAGGCCGAGTGGGAACATGGCGCCGCCAGCGACGCCCTGCGCCAGTTGTTCGGTCACTGCTGGCAATGGACCAGCAGCAGCTACGCGCCGTACCCCGGTTACGCCACCGCGCCGGGCGCGCTGGGCGAGTACAACGGCAAGTTCATGCTCAACCAGTATGTCTTGCGCGGATCGTCCTCGGCCACCCCGGCCGGGCACTCGCGCCCCAGTTACCGCAACTTTTTTCCGGCGGGGGCGCGCTGGCAGATGAGCGGCATCCGGCTGGCAAAGTGATCCCCTGAACGCTCGCATGTCTCTTCACTTACCCCAACTCGCGCACCTGTCGCCGGCCAAGTTGCTCAACCGGCGCGCCAACACCTACATCCTGGCCCACCCGCTGGCCTTCGCCTGGCAAGTGCTCAAAGCCTTCCGCGCCAACCAGGGCCTGCTGCTCGCCGGCGCCGTCGCCTACTACGCGCTGCTGTCGATCGTGCCGTTCCTGATGCTGGTGGTGGTGGTGCTGTCGCACTTCATCGACCAGCAGGTGCTGCTGGCGACCTTGATGCGCTACCTCGAATACCTGGTGCCCAGCCAGAGCCGTTCGATCACCGCCGAAGTGGCCCATTTCCTCGACAACCGCGAACTGATCACGTGGGTGCTGGGCGCGACCATGGTGTTTTTCAGTTCGCTGGCGTTTACCGTGCTGGAAAACGCCATGAGCGTCATCTTCGTGCACCGGGTGTCCGTCAAGCGCCGCCATTACCTGGTCTCGGCCATCCTGCCCTACTGTTATATCGTCGCGCTGGGGGCAGGGGTGCTGCTGGTGACGCTGGTGGCCGGCTCCCTGCAGGTGATCGGCACCGAGAGCGTGCGCCTGTTCGGCGCCGACTGGTCGCTCCAGGGCGTCTCGGGGGCGCTGCTGTACCTGCTCGGGCTGGGCGGCGAAATCCTCGTGCTCACCTCGATCTACCTGGTCATGCCGGTGGGACGGCTGTCGTATGCGCATGCGCTGATCGGCGGCGTCACCGCCGCGCTGCTGTGGGAAATCGCCCGCCACGTGCTGGTCTGGTATTTCACCACCCTGTCGCAGGTGAACGTGGTGTACGGCTCAATGACGACGGCCATCGTTGTCATGTTCAGCCTGGAGATCGGCGCCACCTTGCTGCTGATGGGCGCCCAGGTGATCGCCGAGTACGAGCAGGTGGGGCGCGATGGCGGCCCCGTCGAGCCGGTGCCCCTGATCACGCCGGCGGCGAAATAAGGCAAATACTTTGCTGCATCGCACAAAACCCTGCTATACTTCGCTTTGTGGTGACGGCAATTGCTTCTAGCAACAGTGTCACCCAGCCAGGGCCTTGCGCCTCGGTCGCCGCGGGTGTAACGCGGCAGCCGTAGCAAGTCGCAAAATGCCAGGTTTTGTAATTCCGGATACGTTGGTCGATTTACATATCACCGCACCACGCAGATAGCATGGGCGCCTGAGACACGATTAAAGCATTGGTACTACATTGGAATAGAGCTCGCCTTGGCGAGCTTTTTTTTCGTGTAAATTTTCGTCTGGAGCGCACTGAGCAGTACTCAAAATAGATGAACGGTGCGCTGTGGCAAGCTCAGGGATGGTAAAGTCATCACATTTCGAACTGTCAGTGATCCCATGAAACCATACCGCGCCATCGTTTTCGATCTTTACGGCACTTTGTACGACGTCCACTCGGTGGCGGCCGTGTGCGATCAGGCCTTTCCCGGCAAGGGCATGGCGCTGTCGCAACTGTGGCGCCAGAAGCAGCTGGAATACACCTGGCTGCGCAGCCTGATGGACAAATACCTCAATTTTGAAGTGGTCACGGGCGACGCCCTCGGTTTCGCCTGCGCCGCGCTGGGCCTGCCGCTGGAAGAAGACATGGCGATCGTCCTCAACGACCATTATTTGCGCCTGGCGCCGTACGGCGACACGGAGGCAGCGCTGCACCGCCTGAAAGATGCCGGCATTCCACTGGGAATCATCTCGAACGGGTCGCACAAATCGATCGCCCAGGTGGTCAACAATTCGGGCATCGGCTGGGCCTTCGATGAACTCATCAGCGCGGAAGACGTGCAGGTATTCAAGCCCCATCCGAAGCTGTACGACCTGTGCGAACGCCGCATGGGCTTGCCCCGCGATCAGATTCTGTTCGTCTCGGGCAATGGCTGGGATGCCAGCGCGGCCAGCCTGGCCGGCTTCGGCACCTGCTGGGTCAACCGTGCGCTGGGACCGTTTGACGTGCTGGGCGCGACGCCCACGGTGGTGACGGAAGAACTGGGGTCGATGGCCGACTGGATGCTGGAAAATTTCGAGCCGGCCCAGGCGGCGCCGGCCGAAGAAGGGCCGGCGGCAGCCTGACCGACCCGCTTCAAGCGCGCAGCTTGTAGCCGGTCTTGAAAATCCACCAGATGGCCAGCATGCACACGGCCAGGAAGGCCAGGCCCATGGCGACGCTGATGCCGATGCTGACGTCGGCGACGCCATAAAAACTCCAGCGAAAGCCGCTGATCAGGTAGACCACCGGGTTGAACAGGGCGATTTTCTGCCACATGGGCGGCAGCATCGACAGCGAGTAAAAACTGCCGCCCAGGAACGACAGGGGCGTTATGACCAGCATCGGCACGATCTGCACCTTCTCGAACCCATCGGCCCAGATGCCGATGATAAAGCCGAGCAGGCTGAAGGCGACGGCCGTGAGCACCATGAACAGCATCATCCAGAACGGGTGGGCGATCTCGAACTCGACGAAGCAGCGCGCGGTGATGAGGATGAGCACCCCGAGAATGACGGATTTGCTGGCGGCAGCACCGACGTAACCGAGCACAATTTCAAGGGCCGACACGGGCGCCGATAAAATCTCGTAGATGGTGCCGGAGAACTTCGGCATGTAGATGCCGAACGAGGCATTGGCCACGCTTTGCGTCATCAGGGACATCATGATCAGGCCGGGCACGATGAAGGCGCCGTAGCGCACCCCGTCGACTTCGACCATGCGCGAACCGATGGCGGCGCCGAACACGACAAAATACAGGGACGTCGAAATGACGGGCGAAGCGATACTCTGCATCAAAGTGCGCCAGGTGCGGGCCATTTCGAATTGGTAGAGGGCGCGGATGGCGTAGATATTCATGCGGCGGTGTTCCATCTCAGTTTTCGACCAGGTTGACGAAGATTTCTTCGAGAGAGCTTTGCTTGGACTGGATGTCCTTGAAGTCGATGCCGTGTTCCCCCAGGCGGCGAAACAGGGCGGTGATGCCGGTGTCGTCGCCGGCGGTGTCGAAGGTGTACACCAGTTCCAGGCCGTCGGCGGACAGGGACAGTTCCGGCGTGTGCGCGGCCAGCGCGGCGGGAAGCGCCGCCAGCGGGCGTTGCAGGTGCAGCGTCAGCTGCTTCTTGCCCAGCTTGTGCATCAGCACCTTCTTGTCTTCCACCAGGATGATCTCGCCCTTGCGGATCACGCCGATGCGGTCGGCCATTTCCTCGGCTTCCTCGATGTAGTGGGTGGTCAGAATGATGGTCACGCCTTGCTCGCGCAAGCCGCGCACCATCTCCCACATATCGCGCCGCAGGACCACGTCGACGCCGGCCGTGGGTTCGTCGAGAAACAGGATCTGCGGTTCGTGCGAGAGCGCCTTGGCGATCATCACGCGGCGCTTCATGCCGCCTGACAGGGTCATGATGCGGGCATCGCGCTTGTCCCACAGCGACAGCTGGCGCAGCAGTTTTTCAATGTGGGCGGGATTGGGCGGCTTGCCGAAAATGCCGCGGCTCAGGGCCACCGTGGCGCGCACCGATTCAAACGCGTCCGTGGCCAGCTCCTGCGGCACCAGGCCGATCTTGCTGCGCGCGGCGCGGTAATCCTTGATGATGTCGTGGCCATCGGCCAGCACGGTGCCGCTGCTGGGATTGATGATGCCGCAGATGGTGTTGATCAGGGTGGTCTTGCCGGCCCCGTTGGGGCCCAGCAGGGCGAAGATTTCGCCCTTGCGGATGTCGAGGTCGATCGACTTGAGCGCCTGGTGCCCTGATTCGTAGACTTTCGAGAGCTGTTTTACTGAAATAATCGATTCCATTGCGCGCTTTGCCGATGAGAAGACGTCGATTGTAGACGAACTACCCATCCGGCGTTGCGCGCGCTGGCAGGCCCGCCGGGCCTGCCAGGTGCCGGTCAGGCGGCGGCGCGCTGGTCGCTCAGGGCCAGCTGGCGGTTGACGGCGCTCAGGACCGCCTTGAACGAGGCGGTGACGATATTGCTGTCGATGCCGGCGCCAAACAGGGTCGGGCCGTTGGCCAGGCGCAGCTCGACATAGCAGGCCGCGCGCGCATTCGCGCCCGAGCCGATCGAGTGCTCATGGTAGTCCATTAGCTTGATGTCCAGGCCCAGGGCGGCGACGAAAGCGTCGATGGGACCGTTGCCGCCGCCCTTGCGGCTGATCGGGGCGCCGTTTTCCAGCAGGGCGATATCGATCTGCACCGGCTCGGCGTTGTTGGTGTCTTCGACCATCTTGTGGGCGGCGTAGGCGAACGGCGTGGTCTGGTCGAAATACTCGCGCTTGAAAATGGCGTGGATGTCGCTGGCGGCCACTTCGCGGCCGCTGGCGTCGGCGACTTTTTGCACGGCGCGGGAAAACTCGATCTGCAGGCGGCGCGGCAATTGCAAGCCGAATTCCTGCTCCAGCAGGTAGGCCATGCCGCCCTTGCCGGACTGGCTGTTGACGCGGATGACGGCGTCGTAGCTGCGGCCCAGGTCGGCCGGGTCGATCGGCAAATACGGCACTTCCCACAGGGCGTCCGCCTTCTGCTGGGCAAAGCCCTTCTTGATGGCATCCTGGTGCGAACCGGAAAAGGCCGTGAAGACCAGGTCGCCCACGTAGGGGTGGCGCGGGTGCACGGGCAATTGATTGCATTCTTCCACCACCTGGCGCACGGCGTCGATGTCGGAAAAATCCAGGCCCGGGTTGACGCCTTGCGTGTACAGGTTCAGCGCGAGCGTGACGAGGTCGACGTTGCCGGTGCGCTCGCCGTTGCCGAACAGGCAGCCCTCGACGCGGTCGGCGCCGGCCATCACGGCCAGTTCGGCCGAGGCGACGGCGGTGCCGCGGTCATTGTGCGGGTGCACGCTGATGATGAGGGCGTCGCGATTGTTCAGGTTGCGACCCATCCACTCGATCTGGTCGGCGTACACGTTCGGCGTGCTGCACTCGACCGTCGAGGGCAGGTTGAAAATCATCTTGTTGTCGACCGTGGGCTGCCAGGTGGCGGAGACGGCATTGCAGATGTCGCGCGAAAAATCGAGCTCGGTGGTGGAGAACGACTCCGGTGAATATTCAAAGCCCCATTGCGTTTCGGGATGCTGCGCCACCAGGTCCTTGACGAGCTGGGTGCCGGTGACGGCGATGTTGGTGATTTCTTCGCGCGTCATATTAAAGACCACGCGGCGGAACACGGGCGCCACCGAGTTGTACAGGTGGACGATGGCGCGCTTGGCGCCGACCGCCGAATCGACCGTGCGGCGGATCAGTTCTTCGCGCGACTGGGTCAGCACGATGATGGTCACGTCGTCGGGAATGCGGTTCTCGTCGATCAGCTTGCGGACGAAATCGAAGTCGGTCTGCGAGGCCGAGGGAAAGCCCACTTCGATCTCCTTCAGGCCCACCTGCACCAGCATCTCGAAGAAGCGCAATTTCTTTTCAGGGCTCATCGGCTCGATCAGCGCCTGGTTGCCGTCGCGCAGGTCGGTGCTCATCCAGATGGGCGGATGGGTGATGGTCTTGCCGGGCCAGGTGCGGTCGTCGAGTGCGATGGCGGGGAAGGGACGGTATTTGGCGGCGGGGTTTTGCATCATCATGGTGCTGCTCCTGAAATTGGGGAAAGGGACGCGGTCGAAAGCGAATGTGGCGACAGGCTGCCGGGCGGCCACGGAACGCCAGGCCCGGCAACCGGTCGCTAGGACTAGCGGCAGGCGCGTCGGTGCGGCGGCGCAGTCCCGGTTCGGCTGGGAGCGCACGGCGAAGACGGCGAATACGGTGGGGGTGGCGGTCTGGTACATCGGGTCACACTTTCCGGGGCGGCTGAGCGGGTCGAGCCTGGGAGCTTGGGTGCCTGGCGGGTGGCCGGGCAGCGCACTGCGGGTGAATTACGCGCGGGCAGCTAGTAGCGTCGCTAGCGATAGGACGCTGGCGAGCGGTAGGGAAGTGGGCAGATGCAAAGGCGAGGACATGCAATGAATGTACGACAGGCGTGCGCATTTTGTCAAGCGCGCCGACGGTCCGCCGTGGCGCGCCGCGCACACCACGCCCTTGCGTTAAGATGGCTGTTTGCGCAAGCAGCGTTGCCATAAAGGCAGTGTTTCGGGCCTGATCCTCCATCACGTATTTTGAAGGGATTCGATGCACCACAACCTCAGCCTCATCACCACCATCGCCGCCGCCCTCGGCTTCGGCCTCCTGTTCGGCATGCTCGCACTGAAACTGCGCCTGCCCGCGCTGGTCGGCTACCTGGCCGCCGGCGTGCTGATCGGCCCCGCCACGCCCGGCTTCGTCGCCGACGTCGACCTGGCCAGCCAGTTATCGGAAATTGGCGTGATGCTGCTGATGTTCGGCGTGGGCCTGCACTTTTCCATCAAGGACCTGATGGAGGTGAAAAAAGTGGCGCTGCCGGGCGCGATCCTGCAGATCGTCGTCGCCACCGCCATGGGCGCCGGCCTGGCCCACTGGTGGGGCTGGAGTTTCGGCGCCGGCCTGGTGTTCGGCCTGGCGCTGTCGGTGGCCAGCACGGTGGTGCTGCTGCGGGCGCTGGAAGACAAGGGCATCCTCGATTCGCTCAATGGCCGCATCGCCGTCGGCTGGCTGGTGGTGGAAGACCTGGTGACGGTGCTGATGCTGGTGCTGCTGCCGGCCCTGTCGGGCGTGCTGGGCGGCGAGGGCGGCGACAGCAGTCGCCCCCTGTGGCAGACCATCGCCATCACGCTCGGGCAGGTGGGCGCCTTCATCGCCTTCATGCTCATCGTGGGCCGCAAGCTGTTCCCGTGGCTGTTGTGGCGCGTGGCCAAGACGGGCTCGCGCGAGATGTTCACCCTGTGCGTGATCGCCGCCGCCGTCGGCATCGCCTACGGCTCGTCCGAGATTTTCGGCGTGTCGTTCGCGCTGGGCGCCTTCTTTGCCGGCATGGTGCTGCGCGAGTCGGAGTTGAGCCACCGCGCCGCCGAAGAATCGCTGCCCCTGCGCGACGCGTTTTCGGTGCTGTTCTTCGTCTCGGTGGGCATGCTGTTCGATCCGATGGTGATCGTGCAAAGGCCGCTGCAGGTGCTGGCGGTGATCGCCGTGATTATCTTTGGCAAATCGCTGGCGGCCGCGCTGCTGGTGGTGGCCTTGCGCTATCCTCTCAACACGGCCTTGACGGTGTCGGCCAGCCTGGCCCAGATCGGCGAGTTTTCCTTCATCCTGGCCGGTGTCGGCATGCAGTTGAAGCTGTTGCCGGCCGAAGGGCAGAGCCTGATCCTGGCCGGCGCCATCATCTCGATTGCCGTCAACCCGCTGCTGTTCGCCGCCGTCGAGCCCCTGCAAAAATGGATACGCTCGAAGTCCGACCTGGCGCGCCGCATGGAACGCAGCGAGGATCCGCTGGCCGGCCTGCCACCGACGACCGATCACGCCAAGCTGTCAGGTCAGATCGTGCTGGTCGGCTACGGCCGCGTCGGCAAGCGCATCGCCCGCGAACTGACGGCGCGCGGCGTGCATTTCGTCGTCGCCGAGCAAAATCGTGAACTGGTCGAGGAGTTGCGGCGCCAGGGCATCGCCGCCGTGGCGGGCGACGCCGGCGAAGCGGCCGTGCTGATCCAGGCGCACATCGCGCGTGCGGCCATGCTGGTGGTGGCCACGCCCGACACCTCGCGCGTGCGGCCATGCTGGTGGTGGCCACGCCCGACACCTCGCGCGTGCGCGCCATGCTGGAAACGGCACGCGCCCTGAACCCGTCCATCAAGACGGTGCTGCGCTCGCACAGCGAACCGGAAGCCGATCTGCTGCGCAAGGAAAACGCCGGCAAGGTGTTCTTCGGCGAGCACGTGCTGGCCGACAGCATGGCCGGCTACGTGCTCACCGAACTCGATGCGCTCGACCAGAAGGCCGCGGCGCAAAGCCACTGAGACCGGGCCGACGCTGCCAAGGCTCAGTCGAAGTAATTCAGGCCCAGTGCGGCCTTGACTTCGGACAGGGTCTGCGCCGCCGTTTCACGGGCCTTCTCGGTGCCGCGGCGCAGCACGTTGAGCATTTCGCCACGGTCGGCGGCCAGGCGCACGCGCTCGGCGCGGATCGGCGCGATCACTTCCTGCAGGCGCTCGTTGAGCATTTTCTTGAGCACGCTGTCACCGAGGCCGCCGCGGCGGTAGTGGGCCTTGAGCTCGTCGATTTTCGCCGTGTCCGTATCGAACGCGTCGAGGAAGGAAAACACCACGTTGCCCTCGACCTGGCCGGGATCGTCCACCCGCAGGTGATTGGGGTCCGTGTACATCATCTTGATGGCCTTGGTGATCTCGTCGGGCGAGGCGCCCAGCGCGATCGAATTGCCCAGCGATTTGCTCATCTTCGCCTTGCCGTCGGTGCCGGGCAGGCGCGACACGCTCGAGAGCACCGCTTTTGCTTCGACCAGCACTTCGCGTCCCACGGTGGCGTTGAACTTGCGCACCAGTTCATTGGTTTGCTCGATCATCGGCAACTGGTCGTCACCCACCGGCACCAGGGTCGCCTTGAAGGCGGTGATGTCGGCCGCCTGGCTGACCGGGTAGACCAGGAAGCCCGCCGGGATGTCGCGCTCGAAGCCGCGCAGCACGATTTCGGCCTTGATGGTGGGATTGCGCTCGAGCCGCGCCACCGTCACCAGGTTCATCAGGTACTGCGTCAGTTCGGCCAGTTCGATCACTTGCGACTGGATGAAAATGGTGGACTTGTTCGGGTCGATGCCGGCGGCGAGGTAGTCAAGCGCCACTTCGATGACGTTGTCCGTCACCTTCTGGTGCTTGCCGACGTTGTCCGTCATGGCCTGGGCATCGGCCAGCAGCAGGAACTGGCGGTGGGTGTGCTGCAGTTCGACGCGGGTGCGCAGCGAGCCCAGATAGTGGCCCAGGTGCAGCGGGCCGGTGGTGCGGTCGCCGGTCAGGATGATCGGGGGGGTGCTCAAGGCAGGTACGGGTGCGAGGGACATCGTGACTCCAGTGGAGTGAGGGCGCCGGTGCCGTGTGCATGCCGCTTGATGCGACGATGCCGCCAGGTCCGGCGGCATCACGTGATTAATCGTGCGTGTGAAAACGGGCCGCCAGGATCAGGCGCGCCACCAATAGGGGATCAATTGCAAGCTGGTGAGGGCGGTTTTCATGGCGGCGAGTATAGCACGCAGCGCGGGCTCAGGCGACCGTGACGCTGGCGGCGCCGGCCGCCATCGTGCCGATCACCGCCGCCTCGCCAAAGCCTTCGCGGCGGAACAGCGCCAGCACCGCGTCGACGCTGGCCGGGTCGACCGCCACCAGCAGGCCGCCCGAGGTTTGCGGATCGGTCAGCAAGGCCTGCTGGGCCGGCGTGACGGAGGCCGCCAGCGCCACGTCGCGGCCGTAGCCGTCCCAGTTGCGCCCCGACGCGCCCGTAAAAAAGCCGTCGTGGGCCAGTTGCTCGACCCCGGGCAGCAGGGGGATGTCGGCCATGCGCAAGTGGGCCGTGAGCTGGGCGCCGCGCGCCAGTTCGAGCAGGTGGCCCAACAGGCCAAAGCCGGTGACGTCGGTCAGCGCATGCACGCCGGCCATGTCGGCCAGCGCCTTGCCGGGTTTATTGAGCTTGGTGGTGTTGGCGATCATGGCCTGGTAGCCGTCATCGCCCAACACGCCTTTTTTCAGGGCCGCCGACAACACGCCCACGCCCAGCGGTTTGCTCAGAATGAGCACGTCGCCCGCCCTGGCGTCGGCGTTGCGCTTGACCTTCGACGGGTGCACCAGGCCCAGCACCACCAGGCCGTAAATCGGTTCGCTCGAATCGATGGTGTGGCCGCCGGCGATGGGAATGCCCGCCTCGGCGCAGATCGATTCGCCGCCCTTGATGATCAGGCCGATGGTCTCGATCGGCAGTTTATCGATCGGCATGCCCACCAGCGCCAGCGCCATGATGGGCGTGCCGCCCATGGCGTAGACGTCGGAGATGGCGTTGGTGGCGGCGATGCGGCCGAAGTCGAACGGATCGTCGACGATGGGCATGAAGAAATCGGTGGTGGCGATCAGCGCCTGCTCGTCGTTGAGCTTGTAGACGGCGGCGTCATCGGCCGTCTCAATGCCCACCAGTAGTTCCTTCGGCACGGGAAAGCCGCTCGAGTTTTTCAGGATTTCGGCCAGCACGCCGGGCGCGATCTTGCAGCCGCAGCCGCCGCCGTGCGAGAACGAGGTCAGTTTGATGGGTGGGTTGGCAGGGGTGGTCATGGTGCTTCCATTAAGGGGCCGGCGCGTGCGCCTGATCCCCGGGATTATCCACTAATTGCAGCAGCGCCGCTTGCTCGGCGGCGGGCGCGAACAGGGCGGCGCGCGCCGCGCACTGGGCCAGCAGCTGTGCGTAAAACGCGGTATCGAGCACGCAGCGGTCGATCAGCGCGGCCAGCGCGGCGGCGTCGCCGACGGGGAAGTAGCCGGCATAGTCCTCGCCGAGCATGCCGCGGTTGCCCGAGATATCGCTGGCCAGCACCGGCACGGCGCTGGTGACGGCTTCGATGATGACGTTGGCGCCGCCTTCCATGGTCGAGGCGATCACCATTACGTGGCTGCCCCGCAGCAGTTCGCGCGTGCGTTCGTGCGGCTGGTTGCCCAGCCAGCGGTAGCGCGGCGAGGCGCGCGCCGTGGCGGCGGCCAGTGCGCCCAGCGCGGGGTCGAGGGCGCCGCCCACGTGCAGCAGGCGCACGCCGGGCGCCTCGATCAGGCTGGCCGCGGCCATGAAGGTGGCGGGGTCCTTTTCGGCGCGCAGGTGGCCGATCATGATGCATTGCCACACCCCCGCCGGGGCCGGCAGCGGCGCCAGCGTGGGCGCCGACTGGTAGATCACGCGCGCCTTCGGCAGCAGGTGCGCGGGCAGCAGCGCCAGGCCGGCCGGCTGCAGCAGCACCAGGTTAGTCGCGCGCTCGAGCGAGGCGCGGGCGCTGGCGTCGCAGGCGATGTCGCGGTACAGGTCGGTGCCGGTGAGCACCAGCACCGACGGACGCAGCGGCCAGGCGGCGCTGAACGCGGCCAGCGCCGGCGCGGCGCGGCGCGCGTGCAGGGCGATGAGCAGGTCGGGGGCGGCGTCGCCGGCGCACCAGTCGTGCACGATGGTGGTGGCGTGGCGCGTGCCCAGCAACTGCGCCCAGCGGCTGGCCGTCTGCCAGTTGCCGTTGTTTTCCCGGCGCGAGGCGGGGCTGACGATCGTGATGGATTTGCTGAGCACCGGTGTCCTGTTAAAAATCGCTACAATCTGGCCATGAATCCCATTCCAGAACACCCGGCATTGTTCCGCCACGCCAGGCCGCAGCAACTGGCCGCATCCCTGCAGGAGGCGAGAAATTATACGCTGGCCCTGTTCGATGCCTGCGCCGCGCAGGGCCTCGACGTGCTGGCGCGCGTGCCGCACTTAAAAATCATCAATCCGCCCCTGTGGGAACTGGGCCATATCGCCTGGTTCGCCGAATGGTTCGTCTTGCGCGAGGCGATGTCGACCCACCCGGCGGCGGCCCAGCGGCCGTCCCTGCTGTCGAAGGGCGACGACTGGTTCGATTCGAACCTGGTGCCGCACCGCAGCCGCTGGACGCTCGATCTGCCGCCCGCGGGCGCCCTGAAAACCTATTGCCGCGAGGTGCTCGACCGGGTGCTCGACAAGCTCTCGCGCGAGGCCGGCGTCGATGCCGCCCTGTATCCGTACCGGCTGGCGCTGGCGCACGAAGACATGCATGGCGAAGCGCTGCTCTATACCCTGCAGACGCTGGGGGTGGCGGCGCCGGCCCTGATCGGGGCGGGCGCGGCGCCGGCGCCATCCCGTGCCGGCGTCGACATCGGCTACCCCGGCGGCACCGTGCTGCTGGGCGCGAGGGGGGGCGCCGGCTTCGCTTTCGACAATGAACAGCCCGCCCTTGCCTGCCACGTGGCGCCGTTCCGGATGGACGCGTCGCTCGTCACCAACGCCCAGTACATGGACTTCGTCGATGACGGCGGCTACCAGCAGCGCCAGTTCTGGAGCACGGCCGGCAGCGCCTGGCTGATGGGGCAGGAGCGCTCGTCACCGCGCTACTGGCAGCGCGACGGCGACGCCGCCCAATGGCGCACGGTGCGCTTCGGCCGCCCGGCGACGCTGGTCCTGGACGAGCCCGTGCGCCACGTCTGCCTGTACGAGGCGCAAGCCTACTGCGCCTGGGCGGGCCGGCGCCTGCCGCTGGAAGCGCAATGGGAGTACGCCGCCAGTTCGGCCATTCCCGGCATGCAGTGGGGCCAGTTGTGGGAGTGGACCGCCTCGCCGTTCGAGCCGTATCCGGGCTTTGTGCCCGACCGTTACGGCGACTATTCGGCGCCGTGGTTCGACAGCCACCAGGTGCTGCGCGGTGCGTCATGGGCCACACCGGCGCGGGCGCGTGACCGGCGCTTCCGGAATTTTTACATGCCAGAACGTGACGATATTTTCGTCGGTTTCAGAACCTGCGCGCCATGATTAATTTTTATGCAATGGCGTAGACGCTGCGTAGGTACATCGATACAATAGGCCGGCACCTTTCCGAAAAATAACTACATTGGGAGACAATGACATGGAAAAGGGTTTGATTGTATTGATGGTGTTGCTGTTGTGGGGCCCGGCAGTGTTGTATCTGGGCTATCGCTTTATCAAGATGTTCAATTCGCCCGACGGCGAGCGGCTGGCCCGGCGCGCTACCCAGGGGCCGTTCGTGCCCCTCAGTAGCGCAGATATTGCCGACGACGAAGCGCGCCGGCAAGCAGGGCAGCGTCCGGCGCCGCAGCGGTAATTTGCGTGTGCCACCTGGCTACGCCCGGAACAGCAGGGCGTAGCCAATCCCCGTCGCCAGCGCCAGAAATGGCAGCGCGTAGCAGTGAAACAGCGCCCAGGCGCGTGCCTCTCCCACCATCCTCAGCGCGATCAGGCTCGCCAGCGAGCCCACGGCCGTGCCGAAGCCGCCCACGCTGACGGCGTAAGCGAGCACCTTCCAGTCCTGCGAGTACGCCGCCAGCGCAATCGCCGCGGGCACGTTGCTGATCACTTGCGAGGCGCCGATGCCGGCAAAGTACAGGTGTTCCGGCCGGTCCAGGCCCAGTTGCGCCATCGCCGCCTGCACCTGCGGCAGGCCGGCCACCAGGCGCAGGTCGATAAACATCAGCACGAACACCAGCAGCAAGCCCCAGTCCAGCCGCGCCAGCACGGCCGGGCGCAGCATGGCCATGCTCGCCAGCACCACCAGCAGCGCCCAGCCGGCCTGGTGCAGGTCGGTGGCCACCAGGAAGGGCAGGTACAGCGTCAGCGCCACCCACAGCAGTCGATGATCGAGCTTGCCGTGGGGCACCTGGCGCGCCAGCGCGATGGGGCGGGCGCCAAAGGTGAGCGCCGTCAGCGCCAGCAAGATCAGGCTCAGCAGCGCCGCCAGCGGCAGCATGTGCAGCACGAACTGGCCGAACGAGACCTGGGATAGCTGCCACAGGAACAGGTTTTGCGGATTTCCGATGGGCGTCAGGGCCGAGCCCGCATTCACCGCCAGCGCCTCGAACACCACCAGGCGCGCGGCCGGCATGCCCGTCAGCTTGCACATGCCCAGCGTCAGGGGCACCACCACGAACAGGGCGACGTCATTGGTCAGCACGGTCGAGAGCAGCAAGGCGCTGGCCACCAGCAGCAGCGCTGCGCGCCGCTCGGTGGCCATGACCGCGACCAGGCGCCGGCCCAGCCAGGCCAGCACGCCGCTCAGTTCCAGGCCCTGGGTCAGGGCCAGCAGCCCCGTCAGCGCGGCAATGGTGGGCCAGTCGACCAGCGCGCCATACGCGCGCACGGGCGTGGGGCCGCACAGCGTCAGCGCCAGCAGGGCTGCCAGCAGGAGGTGCAGCAAGCGGTCCGCGCGCAAGGCCTGCCAGGCCAGCGCGGGCAGGCCTGGCAGGGCGGGGTGAGAGGCCGGTGGTGAGGTCATGGTGGGCAGTGGGGTGTCGACAGGACGCTACTGTGCCAGTTGTTGGCCTCGCCTGCACGCGCGCATCGGCCTTGCGCGTGCCCAAGACCGCGTTTCGTCATGACGGTAGGCTGGGCATCGAACTGTCACCGGGAGTCCCTCATGCGTTTATCGCTGCACTTGCTTGTTCAGTTTTGCCTCGCTGCCAGTATCAGCGCCGCCGCGCTGGCGCAGCAGGGGCCGTCCGGCGACCTCCATCACGCCAGCCTGCGCGACTGGAACCAGGCGGGCGAGGCGAACCGCTTTGCCACCGTCAGCGACCTGGTCGAGCGCATCCTCAATCTGCACGACCCCATCGCCGTGCGCCCGAAAGCGCGCCAGGTGCAGGTTTGCATCAACCGGGTGGCCGCCGATTTCCAGCAAGGCAGCCAGGCGGTGGCCGACACCGCCGTCGCCTGCATGGCCGAACTGGGCATGTTGTCCCGTTGAACGTGGCCATTTACGCTACCATACGCTTCTTTCATTGCAAGCAGATCGCACCCACCATGACTATTTTCGCCGCTTCCGTATTCGACGCCACCGTCCTCTTTGAAGATATGGAATTGTTCAAGGGCAAGGGCGCCGCCGGCATGTGGGCGGAAAAACTGGCAAAGGAGCTCGAAGTTCCCATCACCGTCGAAAAAATCGGCACTGGCTGGGCCCTGTGCGGCAAGCGCGACGGCGTCGATTGCGCCTGGGGCATCATGGGACAGCGCCTGAAGTCCATCGAGCGCAAGTAGGCGCCCGTCCGGGGCGGCGTCCCGCCCACTGAAAACATCGGAATTTTCCGAGTTGTGTGCGGCAGCCCACTTACCGGGCGTGACGCTTGGGGCATGCTGGCGGCACGAGGTAGCTGCGCTCAAGAAATGCGCAGACTGCTGTTCCCCAGCATCGTCACAGCGAGATCGCCATGCCCAGTTTTTCCCTCCCCAAGCCCCCCGTTACCGACCGCATCGCGCGCGAGCTCGAACGCGAGCGTCAGCAGCACGCCATCAACCAGGACGCCAAACAGCACCTGGGCGATGACGATGAACGTCACAAGGATGCCCGCGAGACCGCATTCTCCTCGACGGTAAGGCGCTTCAAGTAAGGGCCGGGCGGCGCAGACGCAGAAACTACAACGGCTACCGAGGTAGCCGTTGTAGTTTCTGGTGCCGGGCGCTTATTTGTAGAACGCCTCGACCTTGCCCTTCAGTTTGAGCAGCATGGGCTTGCCCTTGCGGTCGACCGTCTTGCCGGCGGTAACCTTGATCCAGCCTTCGCTCAGGCAATATTCGTCGACGTCGGTGCGTTCCTTGTCGTTGAAGCGGATTCCGATGTCGTGTTCGAACACCTTGGCGTCATGGAAAGGGCTGCTCGGGTCGATGGAGAGCCGGTCAGGCAATGGGGGGAGGGTGGTGGTATCGTTCATAGGGTGCAATTATCCACTAACTGGGGCGGTGGGACAACGGTGGCGTGCAGGCCAGCGGGGCAATACGGGTCGAAAAAAAAGCTGCCGAGGCAGCTTTTTTCAGGACGGGACGCGCTTAACGGTCGCCGTAGGTACGACGGGCGCCGTCGGCCGAACGGGGGGCCGAACCCTTGTAGCCGCCGCCTTCGCCGCTGCGCGGGGCATTGGGCTTGCTGAAGGTGCGTTGGCCTGGCTTGGCGGGCGCCGAGCGGTTGTCGCCCGGTTTCCAGCTGCCTGGACGCGCGGCCGAGCGGGGCGCCGAGGCGCTGCGTTTTGGCTCGAAACCTTCGATGGCGCTGACAGGGATCAATTGCTTGGTGAAACGCTCGATGCGCTTGACGTTCATGCCTTCGGCGTGATTGACCAGCGAGATCGCCTGGCCGTTACGGCCGGCACGACCGGTACGGCCGATGCGGTGGACGTAGTCTTCCGGGAATTTCGGCAGATCGTAGTTGAACACGTGGGTGATGTTCGGCACGTCAATACCGCGCGCGGCGACATCGGTTGCCACCAGCACCTTGACCTGGCCGCGGCGCAGGCTGTCCAGGGTGCGGTTGCGGGCGCCCTGGTGCATGTCGCCGTGCAAGGCGGCAGCCGAGAAACCGGCGATGTTCAGGCGGTCGGCGATGGTGTCGGCGTCACGCTTGGTGGCGGTGAACACGACAGCCTGGTCGAGCGTGTCGTCGCGCAGCAGGTGGTCGAGCAGGCGATTCTTGTGCGACAGATCGTCGACGAAGTGGACGCGCTGGGTGATGTTGTCGTGACGCGACTGCGAGCTGGTGATCTGCACGACCATCGGGTCGGTGGTGATGCGGCGCGCCATGTTGCCGACCATACCGTCGAGGGTGGCCGAGAACAGCATGGTCTGGCGACCGGCCGGGGTAGCGGCGATGATTTTTTCGATGTCGTCGATGAAACCCATGTCGAGCATGCGGTCGGCTTCGTCGAGCACGAGGATTTCCAGTTCGGAGAAATCGATCTTGCCCGATTCCATGTGGTCGATCAGGCGGCCCGGGGTGGCGACGATGATTTCAGGATTGCGTGCCAGCAGTTGCATCTGTTTTGGGTAAGGCATGCCGCCCAGGATCGAGACGGCCTTGATGCGGCGAATCTGCGTGCCGTATTTTTCGGTCGCGGCGGTCACTTGCAGGGCCAGTTCGCGGGTCGGGGTCAGCACCAGCATTTTTGGCTGGGCTGCCTTGAAACGGGGACGCTCGCCACGGGCGCGCGCCGATTGCGCTTCCTGGGCAGCGGTCTTGGCGGCAGGCGATTGCTCGGCGACGGCGAATTTGTGCAGGGCCGGCAGCATGAATGCGGCGGTCTTGCCCGAACCGGTCTGCGACGACACCAGCAGGTCACGGCCAGCGATGGCGGCAGGAACAGCTTGTTCCTGGACAGGGGTAGGGACGGTGTAACCGGCTTCGGTGACTGCCTGGACGATGGACGCGTGGAGGCCTAATGCTTCAAAACTCATTGTATTGATTTCTTTCGATTATTTATCAGCGCCCGAACTCATGCTCAGGGCGCAACATAGCAACGCCAACCAACAAACGAAATGACTCGGAAATGAAAGAAATTTCGGCACAAAAGCTTTGCGCCGGGACGGTGTCAGGTGCGACACACAAGGCGGGAGGGCTTTATTGAGGGCTACGGTCAAGGGACCGGCCCTGGCTTGCGAAGCTGCTAGGGTTACTGCCTGGGTCTTGCTTACTACATGGTTGGCGCTATTTGCCAACCTGGCTGCCGATCGTTCAACACCGCACTGGCGGGGTTGGTGATTCGTATTGCAGCGCACAAACGTCACTATACAGTAGTTTCACTGGATATGACAAGCGTCTGCTGCATGGCGCGCGCAGATTGATCCGTCTTGCAGCAGGGCACACGTCAAAACGGCCAGCATGGCTGGCCGTTTTGCAACGGTTAAGACCCTTAGCCGTCGTTTTTCTGACGCCGGTTTTGCTTGTCTGCCAGCACGGTCTTGCCGCCTTTGCCGCTGACCCGGTTCTTGATGGCGGCCACCGCTTCGGCGGCGCGCGCCTTGAGTTTTTGCGCGCCCGTCAGGGGGCGGTTGGCGGCAGCGCCACGACGTCCGCTGCGTTCGGCTTCGAAGGCCATCACCGCGTTGTCGACCACCTGTTCGGCGATGTCGCCCGTGGCCGAGCTGGAAATTTTCGGCACCAGGATGGTCGAGCCTGCTTTGAGCTGGGTCGATGCGGGGATATTGTTGGCCTGACGAATCACTTCCGGGGTGGTGGAGAAGCGCGATGCCAGGCTGGCGATGCTTTCGCGGGCGCCGGAAATTTTATGCGTCGTCCAGCTCGACAGGGCGTGGCCCCAGTTGGCCAGGTTGGCGGTGAATTTTTCCGCGTTTTCTTTCGGCAGCAAGATCTTGGTCTGTTCGCCGCCCGTGATGACGGGACGATTGAACTGGGGATTCAAGGCCTTGAATTCGTCCACCGACATTTCGGCGAGTTGGGCGGCCACGGTCAGGTCGATGTCGCTGGTCTTGTCGACGGCCGTAAAATACGCTTCGTTGCTGATCGGCGGCAGGCTGACGTTGTACTGGCCCGGATTGGCAATGATGTTCTTGACCGCTTGCAGCTTGGGCACGTAGTTGCGCGTTTCGGCCGGCATCAGCTCGGCCAGGCTTTCGAAATCGGTGGGCTTGCCCAGCGCCTGGTTTTTCTTGATGGCTTTCTGGACGTTGCCTTCACCCCAGTTGTAGGCGGCCAGCGCCAGTTGCCAGTCGCCGAACATGCCGTACAGCTTTTGCAGATAGCTCAAGGCGGCATCGGTCGAGGCCAGCACGCCGCGGCGTTCGTCCTTGAACATGTTTTGCTTGAGATTGAAATCCTTGCCCGTGCCAGGGACGAACTGCCACATGCCGGCCGCGTTGGCGCTCGACAGGGCGAGCGGGTTGAAGGCCGATTCGATGACGGGCAACAAGGCCAGTTCGGTCGGCATGCCGCGCTTTTCCAGTTCGGTGACGACGTGGAACAGGTAGCGCGAGGCGCGCGCCGAGGTGCGCGCGAGCGAGTCGGGGTGGGCGGCGTAGGCGTTGACGTGCTTGGCCACCAGCTCGTTGCTGATGTCGGGGATGGCGTAGCCGGTGCGGATGCGGCCCCACAGGTCCGCTTCCTTGTAATCGTCGACTTTGAGCGCGGCGCCGATGGGCTGCGAGGCGTAGCGTGCCGTGCCTGGATTGAACACGGGCGCGGAAGGATTGGCAATATCAGTGGCCTGGGACAGGGCGGGGGCGAGCATGAGAATCAGTGCTGCCGACGTAACGGTCTTGCAAGTCATTTTTTGCATGTGCTTCCATTGTGGCGTCCGCTGATCTGGACTGACGAAGGATAAGTGCCGAGTGTACGTACCACTTCTCGGATGAGTCAAGCCTTAATGCCGTTCAAATAGCAAATATTCTGACAACATCAAGGCTGCCGCGCTTTCCCCTTGAAAGGTGGGCGGACAGGGAGTATGGACGAAACGATGATATTTCTACATTGCGGACGGGCATATATTTACGCATATACCCCCGGGAGTATCGTGCCGGCAGCGCGCTGGCGCCGCGCGCCCGGGCGGCCCCGATAGCAGGCGCCGTATTATTTACTGCCAGCAAACAATGCAATACCAGTATGGACATACTGAGCCTTGCTTCAAAAATGGGTGAACACCATTGAATTTCTGGCCGATTCCCGGCATGGTAATGGCCGCCCGCATTGTTCGATGCTTTTATCTATTTTTCCGGCACCGCGCCGACACCGCCATCCATGACCGCCACCACCCTCCACGAAAACGCCACCCTCACCCGCAGCCAACTGGAAGAATCGATCGCCGGCGGCGCCGTGCCCACGTTTCGCCATTGCGACTTCAGCGGCGAGGACTTGTCGCGCCTGAACCTGCAGGGATGCCGCTTTGAGCATTGCCAGTTTGCCGAAACCTCGTTCTACGCCGCCCGGCTGGGCGACAGCAGCTGGCGCGCCTGTCGCGGGCGTGAAGCCGATTTCGAATCGGCCGACCTGGTCGACGCCCGCTTCGTCTCGTGCGACCTGAACAACAGCAAGTGGCGCCGCGCCAAGCTGGCCTCGGCAAGCTTCGACATGTCCAAGCTCACCGGCGCCAGTTTCGAGGAGGTCAGCCACCTGGGCCTGGTTTTCAAGAATACCTTGCTGGCCGGCGCCGACCTGCGCGGCATGTCGTTTCGCAAGGCCCATTTGCTCGAACTCGATTTTTCCGGCGCCGACCTGTCCGGCTGCGATTTTCGCGAGGCCGTGTTTGAAGGGGGCAGCCTGGGCCAGATTCAGATGCGCCAGACCCGCTTCGATGGCGCCGACCTGCGCAGCGTCAACCTGGCCGGCCTGGCGCTCACCGACGTCAAGCCGTTCAAGGGCGCGATGATCTCGGCGCGCCAGGCGGCCGACTTGCTGGCCGGCCTGGGGCTGCTGGTCGGCTAGGGCCTTGTCACGCTGATTAAATGGCGCAAGGATGCTTGCCGCGCCCGACCTGCCGTACAATTTACCTTTGGCGCGGCAATCGCCGCGTCCTTCCCACCGAAAGTGTTTCATGAGCAAAAATTCCCACCTCGATGACGAGCAGATCATCGGCGCCGTCGAACGCTGGGTCGAGCGCGCCGTCATCGGCCTGAACCTGTGCCCGTTCGCCAAGGCCGTGCAGGTCAAACGCCAGGTGCGCTACGTGGTGTCGAACGCGAGCACGCCCGAAGTCTTGCTTGAACAATTGATGAATGAGTTGCAGTTGCTCTCCGACAGCGATCCCGAGCAGGTCGACACCACTTTACTGATCCACCCCTGGGTGCTCGGCGATTTCCTCGACTTCAACGAGTTTCTCGACGTGGCCGATGCCGCCGTCGAAGACATGCACCTCGACGGCGAGCTGCAAATCGCCAGCTTCCACCCCGCTTACCAGTTCGCCGATACGGACATCAACGATATCGAAAACTACACCAACCGGGCCCCGTACCCGGTCCTGCAACTGCTGCGCGAAGAGAGCATCGACCGCGCGGTCGAGGCCTTCCCCGAAGCGGAAGCGATTTTCGAGAAGAATATCGCCACCATGGAAGCGCTGGGCCACGAAGGCTGGGACAAGCTCGACGTCGGGCCCCTGCCGTGACGGCCGTGACGGACAGCCCGGACACGCCGCTGGCCGCCGCCATGCCGCCACGCCCGGACACGCCGTGCGTGGCGGTGTGCTCGACGACGTTCGACGAGATCTGCCGCGGCTGCGGGCGCAGCGTCGTCGAGGTGGCGCACTGGGTGTCGATGGACGCCGCCGCCAAGGAACTGGTGTGGCAGCGCATCCTCGCGCAGGGCTACCCGCGGCGCAACAAGTAAGCGGTCGCCAGCCCCGCTGTTGACGCGCTTAAAAGCTGCCGATGAAGTCTTTCTTGCCGATTTCCACGCCGTTATGCCGCAAAATATCGTAAGCAGTGGTCGAATGGAAATAAAAGTGGGGCAGGGCGTAGTGGACCAGGTAAGTCTGGCCCTTCCACTGCTTGGCCTTGTCGCCGCTGCCGGTGGTGATGTCGCGCCCGGCGGAGGCTTCGATGCCGTCCTGTGGCACGCTGTCGACAAACGCCAGCGTCTTGGCGATACGCTCTTTCAGGTCGGCGAACGACACTTCGGTGTCGTCATACTTGGGCACCTCGACGCCGCCCAGGCGCGCCGCGGCGCCCTTGGCGAAGTCGCAGGCGATCTGCACCTGGCGGGCGAACGGGAACATGTCGGGATACAGGCGCGCCTGCAACAGGGCGTCCGGCTCGATCTTCCTGGCCACGGCGTGGGCTTCGGCCTTGTCGATGACGGCCGACAGGCCGCCGAGGATTTGTTTGAACACGGGCGCCGAAGCGTTGTACATGGAAAATGACATGGTAATTCCTTTAAGTAAAGTGCGGCGATGATAGCAAGGCCACGCCGATCTCGCTGGCGCGCTGCAACTCTGTGTCGCGTATTTACCCATTGAGCAATGTTTTGATGACGACGCTGTGAATTTACGTGATAATTACATCTTGGCAATTCTATGTCATCATTAACAGCTCACTTCGAACAAGGATGACGCCTGCGGGCGACGCGATGATGTTCCCATCCATGCATGGCTAACAAGACCACCCGCTCGCTGCGCGCCCGGCTGGGCGCGTTCTATGGCCTGTCCATCTATGGCGCCATGCTGCTCGTGATCGCGGGTGGCCTGGTGCTGCCCGCGATCGTCGGCAGTTACCTGCTGATCGGCGTGCAGGAGCAGAAGTCGGCGCGCGCGGCCCTGAATGAAGCGCTGGCACGCAACGCCGACATTCTCGCGCTGGGCATGCAGGAGTCGCTGTGGAACATGAATGCCGATTCGGCCCGCTCGCTGGGCGACTCCGTCATGCGCGATCCGTCGATGCTGGAAATTCGGGTGACGGGCCAGAACGACACCGCCTTCATGCACGTGCGCTCGTCGCGACCGGCCAGTGGCACGGTATTGACGGCCAGTCGCGAGATCCTGGTGCGGGGCGAGCGCATCGGCCAGGTCACGGTGGCCATGGACGACGCCCGCAGCCAGCAGGAGTTGCGCGGCAAACAATCGAATTTTGCGCTGGTGCTGGCCAGCCAGATCAGCATTTCCCTGCTGCTGATCGTGGTGTTCCTCAACAAGCGCCTGCTCAAGCCCCTGCGCACCCTGACCCAGTTTTCCGACCGCCTCTCGCGGGGCGACTTCGAAACGCCGCTGGCGCCGCTCGGCTCCGATGAACTGGGCCGACTGGGCAGCCAGATGGACCAGATGCGGGTCGCCATCAGCGAACTGTTCGACGATATCGGCAAGCGCGAGGAGCGCTTTCGCACCATCGTCAACCAGATGCCGGGCGCGGTGTTTCGCTTCCGGCCCGATGGCGCCATCGAATTTCTCAGCGACGCCATCGAAGAGATCAGCGGCTACCCGGCGGCGGCGCTGATCGGCGGTCCCACCGCGCGCTGGGCCGACATCATCGCGCCGCAGGACCGCCGCCGCCAGCGCCGCGCCATTGCCGCGGCGGTGGCCGCCAACCAGGCCTACGAGATCGAATACCGGATCATCGACGCCACCGGCGTCGAGCGCTGGGTGTCGGAAAACGGCCAGCCCCAGTGCGACGCCGGCGCCGTCTGGGTCGACGGCATCGTCGCCGATATCAGCGAGCGCAAACACAACGAGATGCGCATCGAGGGCCTGCTGGCCGAACAGGGCGCGATCCTCGACAACGTCATGTTCGGCGTGATGTTCGTGCGCCACCGCCGCGTGGTGTCGGTCAACCGCCGCTGCGAACAGTTGTTCGGCTATGCCAACGACAGCATGACGGGCGGCTCGACGGCCATGATTTTCCCCGCCGACGACGGCTTTGCGGTGGCCGGCCAGGACCAGTACGCGGTGCTAGCCGAAGGCAAGTACGTTACCGAGGAGCGCCAGTACCGCCACCGCGACGGCAGCCTGTTCTGGTGCATGGTGAGCGGCTTCGCGGTCGATCCCCTGCGGCCCCAGGAAGGCAGCATCTGGGTGTTCGCCGACATCACCGAGCGCAAGCTGGCCGAGGAAAAACTGCGCCTGTCGGCGACCGTGCTCGAGCATATCGCCGACGGCGTGATGGTCACCGACACGGCCGGACACATCGTCGCCGTCAACCCGGCGTTCACCGGCATCACCGGCTACACCGAAGCGGAGGTGGTGGGCTTGCCATCGAGCCTGTCGCGCCAGGGCCGCTACGACACGCCGTTCTACCGCGGCCTGTGGGATGAGCTGACCGCCACCGGCTTCGGCCGCGGCGAAATCTGGAATGTGCGGCGCGACGGCGTCACCTACCTGGAGTCGCTGACCGTCTCGGCGGTGCGCGACACCGCCGGCAACGTGACCCATTTCGTCGCCGTCTTCAGCGACATCACCAAGGTGAGACAGTCGCAGGACAAGCTCGATCACATGGCCCACCACGACCCGCTGACGGCCTTGCCGAACCGGGTGCTGTTCAACGACCGCCTGGCCCACGCGCTGCAGCGCGCCGCCCGCCTGCACGCGCAGCTGGCGATCCTGTTCATCGACCTGGACCGCTTCAAGAACGTCAACGACACGCTCGGCCACCAGGTCGGCGACGAGCTGCTCAAGCAGGTTGCGCTGGCGCTGGCGGCCCAGCTGCGCGAGGGCGACACCCTGGCGCGCCTGGGCGGCGACGAATTCATCGTGCTGCTCGAAGACGTCGACGCCGACGGCGCCGGCCGCGTCGCCGGCAAGCTCGTCGCCATGTTCGAGCAGCCCTTCATGGTCGCCGACTACGAGCTGTTCGTCACCGGCAGCGTGGGTATCAGCGTCTATCCGCTCGACACCAGCGATGCCAACCTGTTGATCCGCAATGCCGATGTCGCCATGTACCAGGCCAAGGCGCGCGGGCGCAACGGCTACCAGTTCTACGCGCCGTCGATGTCGGGCGAAGGCGTCGAGCGCCTGCGCCTGGAAGCGCTGCTGCGCCGCTCGATCGACAAGGGCGAGATCTTCCTCAATTACCAGCCGCAGGTGGACATGGAATCGGGCCGCCTGATCGGCGTCGAAGCGCTGGTGCGCTGGCAAAGCCCGGAGCTGGGCCTGGTGCCGCCTTGCCGCTTCATTCCCGTCGCCGAGGACACCGGCTTCATCAACCAGCTGGGCAAATGGGTGCTCGAAGAAGCGTGCCGCCAGATGATCGCCTGGGAACAGCATGGCCTGGTGGTGCCGAAAATGGCGGTCAACCTGTCGGTGCGCCAGTTCGAACGGGGCAGCATCGTCGGCATGGTTGCCGCCATCCTGCGCGAGACGGGCCTGGCGCCCCAGCGCCTGCAGCTGGAAGTGACGGAGTCGGTGATCATGAACACGGGCGACGCGCTGGCCTTCGTCAACGACCTGCACGGCATCGGCGTGGGCCTGGCGATCGACGACTTCGGCACCGGATACTCGTCGCTGGCCTACCTCAAGCAGCTGCCCGTGCAGACCCTGAAAATCGACCGCAGCTTCATCGAAGACATTTCAACCGACAGTAACGACGAGGCCATTACCATCGCTATCATCCAACTTGGCAAGAGCCTGAACCTGTCGGTGATTGCCGAAGGGGTCGAAACGGAAGAGCAGGCGATCTTCCTGCAGCGCCACGGCTGCCGCCACGCCCAGGGCTATTATTTTGCCCGGCCGGGGCGCGCCGAAGACCTGCTCGAGCACTGGCTGGTGACGCCGTGAGGGCCTTGTTCCGCGGCGCGCCGAAAAACCGCGCGCGGCGCGGCTTCCTGCTGGCCGGCCTGGCCGCCGGCGGCGCCCTGATCGTCGGCGTCGGCCTGCTGCCGCCGCGCCAGCGCCTGCGCACGGCGCAGCCGCTGCCGGTCAGGGATGGCGCGGTGGCGCTCAACGGCTGGCTGGCGATCGAAGCGGACGGCAGCGTGTCGGTGGTGGTGGCGCGCAGCGAAATGGGGCAGGGCGTGCACACGGCGCTGCCCATGCTGGTGGCCGAGGAACTCGACATGCCGCTGTCGATGGTGCGCCTGATGGCCGCGCCGATCGACAAGATCTACGCCAATGTGGCCTTGATGCGCGACATGCTGCCGTTCCATCCGGACCAGCGCGGCGCCCTGCGCGACGGCGCCGAGCACCTGCTGGCCAAGGCGGGGCGCGAACTGGGCCTGATGTTCACGGGCGGCTCGACCAGCGTCAGGGACGCCTGGGGACCGATGCGCGAAGCGGGCGCGCTGGCGCGCGCCATGCTGGTGGCGGCCGCCGCCGAGGGCTGGCAGGTGGCCCCGGCCAGCTGCACCACAGAGGGCGGCTTCGTGCGCCATCCGTCGGGCCGCACGGCCAGTTACGCCAGCCTGGCGGCGCGGGCGGCAACGGTCGATATCGATGCGGACGCGGTCGCCGTCAAGACGCCGGCCCAGTTCACCCTGATCGGCCGGCCGCAACCGCGCCGCGACAGTCCCGCCAAGGTGACCGGCGCGGCCCGCTTCGGCATCGACGCCCGTCCGCCCGGCCTGCTGTATGCGGCCGTGCGCATGGCGCCGGTGATCGGCGCCGGCGTCGGCACGGTCGATGCCAGCGCCGTGCGCGCGCGGCCGGGGGTGAAGGCGGTGATCAATTTTTCGGCGGCGCTGGGCAAGCATAGCGGCGCCGGCGCCGGCCTGGCCGTCATCGCCACCACCTGGTGGGGCGCGCACCAGGCGGCCGCCGCGCTGGCCGTCAGCTGGACTGCGGGCAGCGGCGATGCCGGCCCCGCCAGGCTGTCGACCGAGGCGATTTTCCAGCAATTTCGCGCGCGCCTGGACGCCAACGGCGGGCGCGGCGACGGCCACGTCTACCACAGCGCGGGCAGCCTGGACGCGCTCTCTGGCCCCGGCCTGACAACCCTCCGCGCCGAATACCGCGCGCCCTTCCTGGCCCACGCCGCCATGGAGCCGATCAACTGCACCGCCCAGGTCAGCGGCGGCAAGGTGAAGCTGTGGGCCTCGACCCAGGTGCCCAGCATCGCCGTCGACATGGCCGCCAAGGTGGCCGGGGTGGCGCGCGAGGACGTCACCATCGAGGTACTGCTGCTGGGCGGTGGTTTTGGGCGCCGCCTCGAAGTGGACATGGTGGCGCAGGCGGTGGCGGCGGCGGCGGCGGCCGACGGCATGCCGGTGCAACTGATCTGGACGCGCGAGGACGACATGATGCACGACGTCTACCGGCCGGCCGCGCTGGCGCGCTTTACGGGCAGCGTCGATGGCGCCGGCAAGGTGCACGGCTGGGACAACCATTCGGTGAGCGGCTCGATCGGCCACCAGTATTTCCCCCGCTCGCTGGGCCTGCCCGGGCTGGGCCCCGACAAGACCGCCGCCGAGGGCGAGTACGACATGGCTTACGACATCGCCAACCAGCGCATCGCCCACGAGATCGTCGCCAGCGCCGTCCCGATCGGCTATTTCCGCTCGGTGGGCCACTCGCACAACGCCTTCTTCAAGGAGAGTTTTGTCGATGAACTGGCGCATGCGGCCGGCCAGGACGGCGCCGCCTTCCGCCGCTCCCTGCTGCACAGGCAGCCGCGCCACCTGGCCGTGCTCGACGCCGCCCTGAAAGCGGCCGGCGCGGCCCCGGCCGGGCGTGCCCACGGCGTCGCCGTGCACGCCTGCTTCGGCAGCGTCGTCGCGCAGGTGGCGCAGGTGTCGATCGAGGATGGCGCCATCCGCGTGCACCGGGTGGTCTGCGCGATCGACTGCGGGCTGGCCGTCAACCCCAACATCATCGCCCAGCAGATGGAGTCGGCGGTGGTGTTCGGCCTGTCGGCGGCGCTGGGTGGGGAAATTACCGTCAAGGACGGCCGCATCGAACAGAGCAACTACCACGACTACCCGGTGCTGCGCATCGGCCAGGCGCCGCAGGTCGACACCATCATCATCGCCAGCGCCGCGCCGCCCGAAGGGGTGGGCGAGCCGGGCGTGCCGCCGGTGGCGCCGGCGGTGGCCAATGCGGTGTTCATCCTGACGGGGCAGCGCCTGCGCAGCCTGCCGCTGCGGCTGGCGCCGACCAGCTAGCGATCTAGCCCAGCAGGGTTTTCAGGTTGCCCAGCCGCTGCCAGTCGCGCCGCTCTGCGGTGCTGGTGGCCAGCCGGCCCAGGTCGTCGCTGGAGGTGGCCAGTTGCGCCGCCAGCAAGCGCTCGGCCAGCGCGGCGTCGGGCAGCACGGTGCCGAAAAACGCCACGGTGTCGTCGTGCTGGATCAGCAGGGTGGGGAAGTTGTCGATGTCGAGGTCGCCCACGATATCGGCCTGGTCTTCGATGTCGATCCAGACGAAGCGCAGAGCCGGATGGCGCGCCGCCAGCGCCTCGAACGTGGCCCGGTAAGTGCCGCAGGTGCCGCACCAGCCGGCACACAGGCAGGCGACGGTCCAGCCGCCTTCGGCCAGGCCGGCGGCGAGTTCGGAACGGTTGTCCTGGTCGAGAGTGAGGCTGTGCATGAGCGCATTCTACCGTGCCGGCGGTTTTTCGGCGGCGGCGGGGCGCCGCGACGCCCGCCGCGCAGGGTAAAATACGCCATGCTTACCATTCTCGCCATTGAAACTTCCTCCGAACTGGCTTCCTGCGCGTTGCTGCGCGAGGGTACCTTGCGCAGCCGCGAATCGTCCGGCGTGCGCACCCATTCGCAGTCGATTTTGCCGATGGTGCAAGATCTGCTGGCCGAAGCGGGCATCGTGCTGGCCGATTGCGACGCCATCGCCTACGGCGCCGGCCCCGGCTCCTTCACGGGCGTGCGCACCGCCGCCGGCATCGCCCAGGGCCTCGCCTTCGGCGCCGGCCTGCCGGTGGTGCCGGTGGTGACGCTGGCGGCGATGGCGCAGCGCTGCCGCGAGGCCAGCGGTGCCGACGAAGTGCTCGCCGTGCTCGACGCCCGCATGGGCGAAGTGTACTGGGCGCGCTACCGCCACGACGACGGTGCCGGCTGGCGCATCCTCGACGCGCCGGCGCTGGCCGCGCCCGGCGCGGTGCCGCCGGCCGTCACCGCCACCGCTTGCGGCAACGGCTTCACTGCCTACCCGGACGCCTTCGCGGACGCCGCCCTTGCTCTTGACGTCATGCCGCACGCCGGCGCGATTGCCGCGCTGGCCGCCATCGAGTTCGCCGCCGGCCGCTCGGTGGCCGCTGCCGACGCCCAGCCGCTCTACCTGCGCAACAAGATCGCGTTCACCAGCGCCGAGCGGCTCGTCATCAACGCCGACAAGGCGGCCGCCGCCGCTGCCGCCGCATGAGCGCGCCCGCCAGCGCGGCCGCGCAGGACGGTGTCGACCGCTTGACGTACGCGCCGATGGTCATGGCCGACCTCGACGCCGTGTTTGCCATCGAGCAGGCGGTCTACCCGCATCCCTGGACGCGCGGTAATTTCGTCGATTCGCTGGCATCCGGCTACAGCGCCTGGACGCTGCACGACGGCGATGCGCTGGCCGGCTACTTCCTGCTCATGCTGGCGGTCGACGAAGCGCACCTGCTCAACGTCGCCGTGGCCGGCGCGCGCCAGGGGCAGGGCATCGGTCGCTACCTGCTCGACAAGGTGGCCGCCTGCGCGCGCGGCCTGGGCGCCGAATCGGTGTTGCTGGAGGTGCGGCCGTCGAACCTGCGCGCGCTGGACGTCTACCGGCGCTATGGCTTTGCCGAAATCGGCCGCCGCAAGAATTACTATCCGGCCCACAATGGCCAGCGCGAAGAGGCGATCGTGATGCGGTTCGTGCTATGAGCGACCAGTCGCCACTGGCAGCGGGGCAGCCGGCCCCCTTGAGCGCGCGCGACGCCGCCTTCCTGGCCGAGATGGGCATCACGCCCCTGTGGCAGGCGCGCGCGGTCAGCGCGACCAGCGCGATCACCACCGACAGCACCGACAGCGGCGCGGCGCTGGCCAGCGCGGCGCCGCCCGTTGCGCTGGCGCCAGCGGCCCCGGTGGCGCCAGCGCCCGAAGCGGACGCGCCCCAGCTTGACGCGGACATCGGCCAGATGGACTGGCGCACCCTGAACAACGCCATCGCCGCCTGCGCCCGCTGCGGCTGCAAGGACGGCCGCAAGAGCGTGGCCGGCGACGGCGCGCGCGCGGCCGTGTGGATGGTGGTGGCGGGCGCCACCACCACGCAGGATGAAAGCGAGCGCCAGCCGCTGGCCGGCGCGCCCGGCAAACTGCTGGCCAATATGCTCAAGGCGGTGCAGCTCTCGCGCGAGGAAAACGTCTACGTTACCAACCTGGTCAAGTGCCGCCTGAGCAGCGCCAGCGGCGGCGAACGGGCGCCCACGGCCGACGAAATCCAGGCCTGCCGCCCCTTCGTCGAACGCGAACTGGCCCTGTGCGGCGCCGGCGTCGTGCTCACCCTGGGGCAGGTGGCCACCAACGCCTTGCTCGACCAGCCGGCCCAGCAAGCGCTGGCCGGCTCGCGCGGCGCGGTCCACCAGTTCAACGGCGCCGCCCTGGTGGCGACCCTGCACCCGGCCGAACTGCTGCGGCGCGGGGCCGACAAGGCGCAAGCCTGGGCCGACCTGTGCCTGGCGCGCGCCAGCCATGGACGGCCGCAGTGACGGCATCGCCATGCCCGGGCCGGACCTGAACGAGCGCGCCGCGCCCTACCAGGCCGGCTTCACCCGCCGCTGGGGTCATCTGCACAATCCCCACGTGCGCGCGCTGGCCTGGCTGCTCGATTCGCCCGACCTGCTCGATCCCGCTGCCGCCGAATGGGCCGGCAAGCTGGCCGCGCCCACGCCCATCACGGCCGACCTGCGCGAGTGGCTGGACCGGCTCGAGCGCGATCCGGCGCCCCTGCTGGCGGCGCTCGGTGCGCGCCCCCACACCCGCCTGGGCCTGTACGCCGAACAGCTGATGGCGTTTTATTACCAGGCGCACGGCCGCCTGGTGGCGCACGGCTTGCAGGTGCGCGCCAGCCGCAACGACACGGTGGGCGAATTCGACTTCCTGCTCGAGCTTGAGGGCGACGGCGAGGGAGCGCGGGCGGCGGGCGTCGAGCACATCGAGCTGGCCACCAAGTTCTACCTGCTGCAGGGCGACGCCGCCTCGCGCTTCGACACCCTGATCGGCCCCAACCTGGCCGACAGCCTGGGCGCCAAGATGCGCAAGATCCTCGGCAAGCAACTGGCGCTGGCGGACCATCCGGCGGCGCAGGCGCTGCTGGCGCGCCCCGTGCTGCGCGCCCGCGCGCTCGTCAAGGGCTGGCTGTTCTATCCGGCCCCGGCGACCCCGATGGCCGGCATCGCCAGCGGCCATTGCCGCGGTTTCTGGTGCCCGCTGGCCGCTGTGCCCGGCATGGCGGCGGCCGACTGGGTGATCCTGCCGCGCCTGCAATGGCTGGCGCCGTACCGCATCGAGGCGGATGCCGCCTTGCTCGACGGCGCCGGCCTGGCCGACGCCGTCGCCGCCGCGTTCGCGCTCAGCCCCGCGCCGGTGATGGTGGCGTCGATGGCGTCGATGGCGGCGTCGACGGGGGCGGCGCCGGGCGAGCTGGTCGAACAATGCCGCGGCTTCATCGTGCCCGACGACTGGCAGGCGCGCGCGCTGCAGCGCCAGCAGGGGCTCTAATAGTCCCTTCCTGGCCGAGTCCCTTCCTGGCCGGTTCCCGGCTGCGCCGCAGGCTGTTATACTTTCGCCCATGGGATTGAACACACTGCATCGCCGCCTCGCCGCCTGGCTCGCCTGCCTGGCGATGCTGTTTGGCGCGCTCGCGCCGACGCTGTCGCAAGCGAATGCCGCTGCCGCGCCGGCCGGTGGCTGGACGCAGATTTGCAGCGCCAGCGGCAGTCGCATGGTCCAGCTCGACATGGCCGATCCGTCCCAGGACCCCGTCCACCTCGAGCATTGCCCGTTCTGCGCCACCCACGCCGACGCTGTCGCCTTGCCGCCGGGCGCGGCCTGGTCGGTCCCGCTGCTGCTGCCTGCCGCGACTCACCCCGTCCTGTTCTACCAGTCGCCACGTCCGCTGGCGATCTGGCGCGCCGCGCAATCGCGCGCGCCCCCCGCCCTGGCCTGATGCCTTTGGCTGGCCGCGCCTTGCAAGGCGCGCCGCCCGAACAAACCTGCAGGCCGCGCGCCTGGCCGTCCCTTTCACTGCGGTGTGGGCACGGCCCGGTGCCGACGCGCCGCAGCATCCGACCACCCGGCGTTTGCCGCTACAGAATCCTTCCATGACCGCTCACCTCAGCCCTATCGCCAGCGCCTTGCTGCTGGCCTTTTCCGTCAACGCCTTTGCCCAGCAGGCGTCCGACCCGCCGGATAAAACCATCGGCACCGTCACCATCACGGGCGGCCGCCCCACCTCGCTGCCCACGCAGATCCCCACCACCATCGAGGGCATCACGGGCGCCCAGATCGAGCGCACCATCAACGCCAGCGACAGCGAGGACGCGCTGAAGTACCTGCCCAGCCTGCTCGTGCGCAAGCGCTACATCGGCGACTACAACCACGCCGTGCTCTCCACGCGCGCCTCCGGCACCGGCAACAGCGCCCGTTCGATGGTGTACGCCGACGGCATCCTGCTGTCGAACTACCTGGGCAACGGCGCCGGCTTCACGCCCCGCTGGGGCATGGTCACGCCCGAAGAGATCGAGCGGGTCGACGTGCTGTACGGCCCGTTCTCGGCCGCCTACGCCGGCAATTCGGTGGGCGCCGTGGTCGACTACATCACCCGCATGCCCAGCAAATTCGAGGCGCACGCCAAGCTGGGCTACGCCAGCCAACGCTTCGACCTGGCCGGCAGCGGCGAGCGCGACAGCGGCAAGCAGGCCAGCGCCTCCGTCGGCAACCGCCATGGCGACTTCTCCTGGTGGATCAATGTCAATCGTCTCGACAGCAACGGCCAGCCGCTGGTGTTCGCCACCCGCGCCTTCAGCGAAGGCGTCACGCCCGCCGCCGGCACCTCCGTCGTCAGCGGCGCCATCGCCGGCAAGAACACCAAGGGCCAGGACTGGTGGCTGCTGGGCACCACCACCAGCTACCACACGATGCAAGACCATGCCAAGGTCAAGCTGGCCTACGAGCTGACGCCCACCGTGCGTGCCAGTTACACGCTGGGCTGGTGGAGCAATGACACCGATGGCAGCGCCCGGACCTATCTGCGCGACAGCGCGGGCAAACCCGTCTACACCGGCAACGTCGTCATTGGCGCTCTCCAGTACAATCTGAACGCGGCCAGCCCCGTGTTCGCACCGAACCAGAACAGCCTCGAGCACCTGATGCAGGGCCTGTCCGTCAAGAGCAACACGCGCGGCGTGTTCGACTGGGAAGTGGCGGCCAGCGCCTACGATTACCGGCGCGACATCCTGCGCGCGCCCACCGTCGCGCTGCCCGCCGCCGCCAGTGGCGGGGCCGGGCGCATCACCGACATGGACGGCACCGGCTGGCACAACCTGAACCTGCGCGGCACCTGGCGCCCGTTCGGCATCGCCCGCGGCGCCGGCGCCCAGGTGATCGACTTCGGCTACCAGCAGGACGCCTACCGCCTGCGCACCCTGGTCAGTTCGACGGGCGACTGGCTCCATGGCGCCGCCGGTGCGCGCTTTTCCGCCTTTAATGGCAACACCGCCATGAAAAGCCTGTTCGCCCAGGACACCTGGACCATCTCGCCCACCTGGAAAACCACGCTGGGCCTGCGCTACGAGCGCTGGCAGGCCGATGGGGGCGAACTGGGCAACGTGGCCGCCATCGTGCCCTTCGGCGCCACCCGCAACGAGTCGTACCTCTCGCCGAAAGCGGCGCTGGCCTACCAGCTCCATCCCGACTGGGTGCTCAAGGCATCGACGGGACGCGCGGTGCGCATGCCCACCGTGGGCGAGCTGTACCAGGGTTCGATCGATGGCAATACCGTCATCAACACCAATTCCGCCCTGAAGCCGGAAAAGTCCTGGACCAGTGAACTGAGCGCCGAGCACATCACCTATAACGGCCTGCTGCGCGCCACCATGTTCATCGAACGCACCCGAGACGCCCTGTATTCGCAGGCGCTGACCTCGACCGTGTCGACGGTGCAGAACGTCGATGCCATCCACACGCGTGGGCTGGAAGTGGCGTGGCAGGCGGCCGACCTGGGCATCAAGGGGCTCGAGCTCAATAGCAGCGCCACCTTCACCGATTCCATCATCGCCGCCAACCGGGGCTTTGCCGCCAGCGTCGGCAAGCAGCAACCGCGGGTGCCCCGCTGGCGCGCCACCAGCGTCGCCACGTATCAACAGAACGACCGCCTCGCCTATACCCTGGCGGCGCGCTACAGCGGCGTGCAATACGGCCAGCTCGACAATAGCGATGTCAACGGCTTCAGTTACCTGGGCTTTTCCAAATTCTTCGTCGTCGATGCGCGCGTGCGCTTCAAGCTCGACAAGCAGTGGAGCGCCGCACTGGGGATCGATAACCTGAATAACTACAAGTACTGGGCGTTCCACCCCTACACCCAGCGCACCGTGGTGGCCGAGCTGAAGTTCGACCTGTGATGGCGAACGCTCACGCGCCAGGCCAGGCCAGGGCGGCGCGGCGCGCCATCTGGTGGCGCATCCATGTGTGGTCCGCGCTCATTGCCACGCCGTTCACGGCGGTGGCGGCACTGACGGGCATGCTGTACGTGCTCACGCCCCAGGTCGAGGCGTGGCGCTACGGCGCGCTCGACCGGGTGGCGGCGGGCGGCACGCCGCTGGCGCTGGACCAGTCGGTGGCCGCCGCCATCGCCGCCGCGCCGCCCGGCGCGCCCCTGCAGGCGGTGTATCCGCCGGCGGCGCCGGGCGCTTCCCTCAAGGCGGTGTTTGGCAAGGGGGCGGCCGGCGCGCACGCGGGCCATTCGGCGGCGCAGATGGCGCAGATGGAAAAAATGGCAAATTCGGCGCCCCGCGGCAGGCAGGCGGCGGCCCTGACGATCTACATCGATCCCGCCAGCGGTGCCGTGCTTGGCGCCGTGGCAGGCGAAGAGCGCTTCGGCAGCTGGGCCAGGCGCCTCCATTCGCGCCTGCTGCAAGGCGACGGCTGGCGCTGGATGATCGAACTGGCCGCCAGCGCCATGCTGGTCATGCTGCTCACCGGCGTGCTGCTGTGGTGGCCGGCCTCGCCGCGGCAAGCCTTGCCCCGCGCCGGCCTGCGCGGCCGCCCCGGCTGGAAGCAGTGGCACGCGGTGCCGGGCGCCGCGCTGGGCCTGCTCACGCTGGCGATCGTCGCCACCGGCCTGACCTGGAGCCAGTACGGCGGCCAGCAGATCCGCAGCACCCGCGACGCGCTGGGACAGGCGCCGCCGCGCGTGCCGACGGGCCTCGCGTCAGTGCTGCCGCACGGTCCGGCGCTGCTGGGCTGGCAGGCGGCCTGGGACCAGGCGCGCCGGCTGGCGCCCGAGGTGGCGCTGCAAATGACGCCGCCAGCGCTGCCCGACGGGGTCTGGCGCATCAGCGCCGCCGATCCGTCCCGACCCACCCGGCGCTTCGATCTGCTGCTAGACGCCTACAGCGGCCAGCCCCTGTTTTACGGGGGCTGGCAGCAACAGACGGCGTTCGGCAAGGCGACCGCCATCGGCATCCCGTTTCACCGGGGCGAGTTCGGCTGGTGGAACCAGGCGCTGCTGCTGGTATTCGGCGCCGGCGTGCTGTTTTCCCTGCTGTCGGGCTGGGTCATGTGGTTCCTGCGGCGCCGGCACGGAGGCCCACTGCTGCCGCCGGTGGCGCCGGGGGCGTGGCGCGCGGCCGCCATCCCCTTGCTGCTGACGGGTGCCGTGCTGACCTGGTTCGCGCCGCTGGCGGGCGTGGCGGCGGCTGCCGTGTGGGCGATCGAAGGGCTGCGCCTGCGCGCCCGTCGCTGAAACAGGCGCCGTCCGGCATTTTTAACGTGACGGCAACTGTTTGTGGGGCACAATGTTGGCGTTCTTATTCCAGGAGTTGACACATGACCACACCACCTTCCGCCCCCGTGGACGGCGACGATCCCGCCGTCTACCGCACCCTGCTCGAATCGACGCTGGCGATTCCCTGGCGACTTGACTGGGCCAGCATGCGCTTTACCTACATCGGCCCGCAGATCGAGCACTTGCTGGGCTGGAAAACGTCGAGCTGGCAGACGGTCAACGACTGGGCCGAGCGCATACACGCCGAGGACCGCCAGAAGACGGTCGATTATTGCGTGGCACAGTCGCAACTGGGGATCGACCACGAGGCCGATTACCGCGCCTTGCGGCACGACGGCGAAACGGTCTGGATCCGCGACGTGGTGCACGTGGTGCGGCGCGCTGACGGCGGCGTCGAGGCGCTGGTGGGCTTCATGTTCGACATCAGCGCGCGCAAGCAGGCCGAAGAAAAAATCCTGCAACTGCAGCGCGAGCTCGAAGTGCTGTCCTACCGCGACAGCCTGACCAATGTCGCCAATCGGCGCATGTTCGACGCCCTCTATCCCGTCGAATGGGCCAAGGCGCGCGCCAGCGGCGAGCCACTGTCGCTGCTGATGGTCGATATCGATTATTTTAAGCAATACAACGACCATTATGGCCACATGCAGGGCGACGAGTGCCTGCGCCGGGTCGCCCAGGCCATCGACGGCGGCGCCGCGCGGCCGCGCGACCTGTGCGCCCGCCTGGGTGGGGAGGAGTTCGTGCTGCTGCTGCCGGCCACCGACCAGGCTACCGCCCTGAAGGTGGCGGCGCGCTGCCGCACCTTGCTCGAGCGGCAAGAGATCGCCCACGCGCGCTCCGGGGTGGGCCGCCAGGTCACGGTCAGCATCGGTTGCGGCACCATTGTGCCCGGCGACGCCGACGACGCCGCCGTGTTCATGGACCGCATCGACCGTCGCCTGTACCAGGCCAAGTCGGCGGGGCGCGACCGCGTCTGCGACGCCGAGGCGTAGCGCCCGGCTGGAATGCCGGCGCCGGGCGGCGCCGGATCAGTGTTTGTGTTCGCCGATCAGGGCCAGCGAATCATGTTCGGCCTGGTTGGCGGCATGCTTGCGCTTGATCAGCCACATGGTGCCCGCCACCGAAAAGCCGAACAGGAGGATGATCACGTTCAGGTCCAGGTTCATGGAAATCATGATGGCGTAGACGGCCAGCATGGTCAGGATGGACAGGTTTTCATTGAAATTCTGCACGGCGATCGAGTGGCCGGCGCTCATCAGGACGTGGCCCCGGTGTTGCAGCAGGGCGTTCATGGGCACCACGAAAAAGCCCGACAGCACGCCGATCAGGATCAGCAGGGGATAGGCGAAGGCCACCGAGGTCACCAGCGTCATGCTCATCACGATCAGGCCCATGGCGATGCCCAGCGGGATCACCGTGAGCGACTTGCGCAGCGGGATCAGGCGCGCCGAGGCGGCCGCACCGAGGGCGATGCCAACGGCCACGACGCCGACCAGGCTGGTTGCTTTTTCATACGGCATGCCCAGCGATTTTTCCGCCCACTTGAGCACGATCAATTGCAAGGTGGCGCCGGCGCCCCAGAACAGCGTCGTCACGGCCAGCGAGATCTGGCCCAGCTTGTCTTTCCACAGGGTGGCCGAGCAGTTGGCAAAATCGGCGATCATGCGCACCGGGTTGCGTTCCTGGTGGTGGTAGACGGCGCCCGTGAGGGGAATGCGCAGGTTGAACAGGGTGGCCGCCACGTAGATGACGACGACCACGCACAGCGCCGCTTCGGTGGGCGTGTTGATGCCGGTGTCGATGAAGGGAACGTCGATGCCGAGCAGGTAGACGGAAGTGCGCTTGGCCACCAGCAGGCCGCCGAGCACGGTGCCGAAGATGATCGAGGAGACCGTCAGGCCCTCGATCCAGCCATTGGCGGCCACCAGCTTTTCCGGCGGCAGCAATTCGGTGAGGATGCCGTACTTGGCAGGTGAATACACGGCCGCGCCGAAGCCCACCACGGCGTAGGCCGCCAGCGGGTGCACATCGGCAAAAATGAGCAGGCAGCCGCCGATCTTGATCAGGTTGGCAATGAACATGACCCGGCCTTTCGGCAGGGCGTCGGCGAAGGCGCCGACGAATGCGGCGAGCAAGACGTAAAACAATACGAATGATAATTTCAGCAGCGGCGTCAACGAGGCCGGGGCGTTCATCGATGTCAGCAGGTCGATTGCAACGAAAAACAGTGCATTGTCTGCCAACGACGAAAAAAACTGCGCCGCCATGATGGTATAAAAACCACGGTTCATTCTAGAATTTCACTAATCTGGTCTGGGTTGCTTTATACCATGAACGGCCGCGAAGCCAAAGAAATCCGCCGTGCCCCCGTGCCGCCGGGCCGGCTCCGGTAAAATACCCGCTTTGTTCCACTTCGACGTTTCCCATGCCCCGGCCACTTAGCGCAACCATCCATCTCGACTCGATGCAGTACAACCTGATGCGGGCGCGCGCCTGCGCGCCGGGCGCGAAGATCTGGGCCGTGGTCAAGGCCAACGCCTACGGGCATGGCCTGGAACGGGGCTTGCGCGGTTTCGCCGAGGCGGACGGGCTGGCCCTGATCGAAACGGACAACGCCGTGCGCCTGCGCGAGTTGGGCTGGACCAGGCCGATCCTGCTGCTTGAAGGCATTTTCGACGGCAGCGACGTCGAATTACTGGCCGAACACGGCTTTGACAGCACCGTCCATTGTATCGAACAAGTGAAAATGCTCGAGTACACCCGGCTGGCCGGGCCCATCGACGTCCACCTTAAAATGAACACGGGCATGAACCGGCTGGGCTTTCGCCCCGAAGAGTACGCCGCTGCCCACGCCCGCCTGCGCGCCATTCCCGCCATTCGCAACATCACCCTGATGACCCATTTCGCCAACGCCGACGAGCTCGACAATCCGCGCCTGTCGGTGCGCGAACAGGTGCGCCGCTTTCAGTTGGGCGCGGCGGGCCTGGCGGGCGAACGCAGCCTGTCCAATTCTGGCGGCGTGCTGCAGCAGGCAGCGCTGATCGACGCGCTGTCGAACGACTGGGTGCGGCCCGGCATCATGCTCTACGGCGGCACCCCCGGCCAGCAGACGGCGGCTGGCTACAAATTGCTCCCCACCATGACGCTGGCCTCGGAAATCATCGGCCTGCAGCAATTGCAGGCGGACGACACGGTCGGCTATGGCAGCAGTTTCACCGCCAGCGGTCCCATGCTGGTGGGGGTGGTGGCCTGTGGCTACGCCGACGGCTACCCGCGCCACGCCCCCCATGGCACGCCGCTGCTGGTCGATGGCATGCGCACCAGCCTGGTCGGGCGGGTGTCAATGGACATGATGACGGTTGATCTGACGCACATCGCCAACGCCCGCGTGGGCAGCAAGGTGGTGCTGTGGGGCGATGGCTTGCCCATCGACGAGGTGGCCGACGCCGCCGGCACCATCGGCTACGAGCTCATGTGTGCGCTGGCGCCCCGCGTGCGCGTGCGCGAAGGCGCGCTGGGGCAGGCCGCCTGAGCACCGGCGCGCCCGCGCCGGCACGCTCGCCGAATTTCCGGCACACTGTTGCGCAACGCCCGGCGTTTCCACGCACGGGCCACTCTACTGATTATGGCCAAAGCTAAAACCAATTACACCTGCAGCGACTGCGGCGCCATCGCCAGCAAATGGAGCGGGCAGTGCACCTCCTGCCACCAGTGGAACACCCTGGTCGAAACCGCCGTCGAAACGCCGGGCGTGAACCGCCTGTCCAATCCCGTCCACCGCAGCCTGGCGCAGACGGCGCCCGTGCTGTCGCTGTCGGACATCGAAGCGACCGACGTGCCCCGCTTTGGCACCGGCATCGAGGAATTCGACCGCGTGCTCGGTGGCGGCCTGGTTGCCGGCGGCGTGGTGCTCATCGGCGGCGATCCCGGCATCGGCAAGTCGACCCTGCTGCTGCAGGCGCTGGCCAATATTTCCGCCGTCAAGTCCACCCTGTACGTGAGCGGCGAGGAGTCCGGCGCCCAGATCGCCCTGCGCGCGCGCCGCCTGCATGTCGAAGGCAGCGCCCTGAAGCTGCAGGCCGAAATCCAGCTCGAGAAAATTCTCGGCACCCTGGCCGACCTGAAACCGGAAGTGGCGGTGATCGATTCGATCCAGACCGTCTACTCCGACGCGCTCAGTTCGGCGCCGGGCTCGGTGGCCCAGGTGCGCGAATGCGCCGCCCAGCTGACCCGGGTGGCCAAGCAGACGGGCGTGACCATCATCCTGGTCGGCCACGTCACCAAGGAAGGCGCGCTGGCCGGTCCCCGCGTGCTCGAACACATCGTCGACACCGTGCTGTACTTCGAAGGCGACACCCAGTCCAGTTTCCGGCTGGTGCGGGCGATCAAGAACCGCTTCGGCGCCGTCAATGAGCTCGGCGTGTTCGCCATGACGGAGAAGGGCTTGAAGGGGGTGTCGAATCCATCGGCGCTGTTCCTGTCCAGCCACGACACCGCCGTGCCCGGTTCCTGTGTGATGGTCACCCAGGAGGGCACCCGGCCCCTGCTGGTGGAAATCCAGGCGCTGGTCGACACCAGCCACCTGCCCAACGCGCGCCGCCTGTCGGTGGGACTGGAGCAGAACCGCCTGGCCATGCTGCTGGCGGTGCTGCACCGGCACGCCGGCATCGCCGCCTTTGACCAGGACGTGTTCATCAACGCCGTCGGCGGCGTCAAGATCACCGAGCCGGCCGCCGACCTGGCCGTGCTGCTGGCAATCAACTCGTCGATGCGCAACAAGCCCCTGCCGCGGGGGCTGGTGGTGTTCGGCGAGGTGGGCCTGGCCGGCGAAATCCGCCCCGCGCCACGGGGGCAGGAACGCCTGCGCGAAGCGGCCAAGCTGGGTTTTTCGATCGCCATGATCCCCAAGTCGAACGCGCCGAAACAGAAGATCGAGGGCATGACCATCATCGCCGTCGAGCGCATCGATGAGGCTTTTAATAAATTGCGCGAGCTGGACTGACCAGCGCTGCGTTTTCACTCCAATAACAAGAAAGTCCTCGCATGGATACCTCTCCTTCAGCGAACGGCCCGGCCGCCGGCCCGGCCAGCGGCGCCGAGCAGCGCAATACACAACGCAAACTCCTCAAGGCGCGCGCCGTCCTCACCGTCAAGGGCGCGCCGCCGCTGGCCGTGCGCACGATCGACATCAGCGTGCAGGGCGCCAGCCTGAGTTTTCTGCAACCGCTGCCGGTCGGCCTGGCCGGCACGCTGTCGATCGATCTGATGATCGATGGCAAACTCAACACCGTCAGCATGCTGGCCAGGGCGACCTATTGCATTTATAGCGGTGGCCAGTACAAGGTGGGCTTCCAGTTCACCGGCATCGATCTGCCCACCGTGACCTTGCTGGCGAAGTTCGTGCGCTGAGCCGATGGCTGGCCTTGCTTGCCGCGGCATGTGCAAGGCATGCGGGCGGCTGCTCAGCGCTTGAGCGCTGGTCGACGCTCACGTCGGGGCCGTCATGGCGAGAAGCGGCCCGATACCCACCGGCTCTTCCTGAAGCAGGGGGACCACGGCGTAGCGCCTGGCATGGCGTGCCGCAAGCGCGCCAATTTCGGGCAACTCATTGCGTGCCCGCTGGCGCAGCAAGGGCGAGTGCGGCTGCGCCGCGGCGACGCTATTGTTCACGATCCATGCCCAAGGTGTGATTCCGGCACGCAGCAAGTCCGACTGCAAGGCTTCGGCCTCAAGAACCGGCGTGGTTTCGGCCAGTGTCACCAGGAGCACTTTGGTCTGTTTCTGATCTTGCAGCTGCATCATCGGCGTGACAAAGTGGACGCCCGTTTGCCCAAACTGGCGCGCCACATCCCGATGGTAAGCGCCGGTGGTGTCGAGCAACAGGAGCGTGTGGCCGGTGGGGGCCGTGTCCATCACGACAAATTGCTTGCCCGCTTCACGGATGGCGCGCGAGAATGCCTGGAATACGGCGATTTCTTCTGTGCATGGTGATCGCAAGTCCTCTTCCAGCAGGGCGCGGCCCGCCGCGTCGAGCCTGGCGCCCCGGGTGCGCATCACTTGCTCCCGATAGCGTGCCGTTTCAGCAAGCGGGTCAATGCGGCTGACTGTGAGATTGTCCAGCGTCCCCTTGATGGTGTCGACGAGGCGCCCTGCAGGGTCGGAGGTGGTCAGGTGAACCGCCAGGCCACGGTGGGCCAGTTGCACGGCGATCGCTGCGGCGATGGTCGTTTTGCCGACGCCACCCTTGCCCATCAACATCACCAGGCCATGGCCATCAAGCGCAATCTGCTCGACCAGGGCGCACAGGGTCGGCGCCGAGAAGGTGAACGGCGCATCGTCGTCCGTGAGCGCGGGCAGGGCGGCATCGGCAAACAGGCCGTGCAAGGCGGCCAGACCCACCAGGTTAAACGGTTTGAGGCTGACCAGGTCGCGTGGCAAGGCGTCGAGGTTTGCCGGAATCTTCGCCAGCGCAGTCTGTTCACGGTCAACGATGGCGAGGGCCAGGCGATCCTCCTTGGCCTCGCTGGCAGGCAACACGCCGTTGATGACAAGAAATTGGCGCGACATGCCAATGGCCGCCAGTTCCTCGTGCGTGCGCGCCGCTTCGCGCAGGGCCGCCGCCTGGGCACGGGCCACCAGCACCATGCGCGTACGCAATGGATCGGCCAGGGCGATGAGCGCCTCCTTGTATTGGCTGCGCTGCTTTTCCAGGCCCGCCAGCGGGCCGAGGCAGGAGGCGTCGCCGGTGCCGGTATCGAGGAAGCCGCTCCAGGCGCCGGGTAATTGCAGCAGGCGTATCGTATGACCGGTCGGCGCCGTATCGAAGACGATATGGTCGTATTGACGATCGAGGCTGGCGTCGGTGAGCAGGTCGGTGAATTCATCGAAGGCGGCAATTTCGGTCGTGCAGGCGCCGGACAACTGTTCTTCAATGCCGCGTACCACGGCATCGGGCAGCACCCCGCGCACGGGGCCGATGATACGATCGCGATAACGTTGTGCGGCGCAGTGGGGATCGATTTCCAGTGCCGCCAGGCGCGGTACGGCGGCAATAGCGGTGATCTGGTTACCAATCGTGATGGCAAATACCTGGCCGACATTCGACGCAGGATCGGTGCTGACAAGCAGCACGCGCTTTCCAGCGTCGGCCAGAAAAATGGCGGAGGAACAGGCAATCGAGGTTTTTCCGACGCCCCCTTTGCCGGTGAAGAAAAGAAACCGGGGTGGCTGCTCAAGAAATTTCATGAAGGACTCCCGCGTGGGGCGCAGCGGCTGCCGGGGCGGCGCTCGCTTGCGCTGGTGCCGGATCGATTGAGAAGGGTAGCACGGCGCGACGTCGATCCGGTGCCGCTTTCTGCAAAGCGCCGTTGCCTGCCGCTGGCGCGCCTCAGGGGGCGATCGTGCCGATGCGGTCGAGTTCGCGCTTGAGTGCGAGTTTTTCCAGTTTATCGATCGGCAGCGACTGAAAAATATCCAGGCGCATCTTGATTTCCCGGCAGACCTTTGCGAAGGCGGCGCGCTTTTCGGCATCCGTGCCTTCGACCGCGGCGGGGTCCGCAAAACCCCAGTGGGCCGTCAGTGGCTGACCTGGCCAGAACGGGCACACTTCACCGGCGGCCTTGTCGCACACGGTGATGACGAAATCCATGTGCGGCGCGTCCGCGCCCGCAAATTCGTCCCACGACTTGCTGCGAAGCTGGTCCAGCGGATGGCCAATCGCGGCGATCTGTTCGAGCGCAAGCGGGTGAACCTTGCCGGTGGGGTGGCTACCGGCACTGTACGTGTTGAACTGGCCGTGCTCCGCCGCATTGAGCATGGCCTCGGCCATGATGCTGCGCGCCGAATTGCCGGTACACAAAAAAAGTACGTTGTAAGTATCGTGTTTCATGGGGTCTCCCAAATGAGGTGCTGTGCGGCATTAAGGCATCAGGGTGCCGATGCGGTCCAGTTCTGCTTTCAGACGTGCACGGTCCTCTTGCAGTTCGGCCAGCGGCAGGGCCAGCAAGGCTTCGATCCGGCAGCGAAGAATGCGGTAGGCGAGCATGAACTGGGCGTCGATCTGCTCGTCTGATCCGGTGGCGTGGGCGGGATCCTCCACCCCCCAATGGGTGCGCAGCACGGGGCCCAGGTAGGCGGGGCAGGTTTCGCCGGCGGCGCTCGAGCACACGGTGATGACGATGTCTGGCGCGGCCGGCAGGTGGTCCCATGATTTGCTGACATAGCCTTGCGTCGCAATACCTTCACGGGCCAGCAGGGCCAGCGAGCGCGGATGCACGTAGCCGGCTGGCTGGCTGCCGGCGCTCATGGCCTTCCAGCCGGCCGGGGCCAGGTGATTGAAAGTCGCTTCGCCCAGGATCGAGCGGCAGGAATTGCCGGTGCAAAGAAATAAAACATTCATCGGTGTGTCCTCAGTGGTGAATCGGAACGTGCAGCAGGGGTGCGGTAGAACGCCGATACAATTCTACACTACTAGAATTATGGAAGTGTTGGAAAAATTTGTTGCTGCGATTGGCATGCAGGGTCTCGCTGCCAATTCTCGCAATAATTTTATACTTCCAGTACAATCGAAGTATTGCCTCGCCTTCAGGAGTTTTTATGGATACATCACAAGCGCTGGTCGCTCTTGCCGCCCTGGCCCAGGAGTCGCGCCTGGCGGTTTTTCGTCTGCTCGTCCAGGCAGGACCGCACGGCGGCATCGCCGCCACGAAAATCGCGGAGGCGCTGTGCATCCCGGGGTCGTCGCTATCGTTCCACCTCAAGGAGCTGACCCACGCCAACCTGGTGACTGCGCTGCAGGACGGCCGCTTCATCATTTACACGGCGCAGTTCGATACGATGAACGCCCTGTTGGGCTTTCTGAGCGAAAACTGCTGCAACGGCCTCGCCTGTACGCCAGGGCCGCTCGAGTGCCTTGCGTCGCCGCCAAAAGCGTCCGACGAAGGGTAAGCCTGGCTCGCCGGCATGTGCCGGCTGATCGTCTCTGTTTCTGCTCAGACGCCCGCTCGCCTTCTCCTCAAACAATTAAAGGACTGCCGTGTTGATCGCTTTTCTGATTTTTCTTGCCACGCTCATCCTGGTGATCTGGCAGCCCCGCGGGCTGGGCATCGGCTGGAGCGCCGCCGCCGGCGCCGCGCTGGCACTGCTGGCCGGCGTGATCGGGGTCGCCGACATTCCCGTCGTGTGGCACATCGTCTGGAATGCCACCGGCACCTTTGTCGCCGTCATCATCATCAGCCTGCTGCTCGACAAGGCCGGCTTGTTTGAATGGGCGGCCCTGCACGTGGCGCGCTGGGGGGGCGGCAGCGGCAAGCGCCTGTTCGCGCTGCTGGTGTTGCTGGGGGCGGCCGTGGCCGCGCTGTTTGCCAACGACGGCGCCGCCCTGATCCTCACCCCGATCGTCATCGCCATGCTGCGCGAACTGAAGTTTTCCGCCAAAGCGACGCTGGCCTTCGTCATGGCGGCCGGCTTCATCGCCGACACGGCCAGCCTGCCGCTGGTGGTGTCGAACCTGGTGAACATTGTGTCGGCCGGCTATTTTCAGATCGGTTTTGCCCGCTACGCCGCCGTCATGGCGCCCGTCAACCTGGTGGCGGTGGCGGCCAGCCTGGGCGTGCTGATGTGGTTCTTCCGCAAGGACATCCCGGCCGACTACGCGATGACGCAGCTCAAGGCGCCGGCCGCGGCGATTGTCGACCGCGCCACCTTCATGACGGGCTGGTGGGTGCTGGGCTTGCTGCTGGTGGGTTTTTTCTGGCTCGAGCGGCATGGCGTTCCCATCAGTGTGGTGGCCGCCGCCGGTGCGCTGCTGCTGTGGATCGTCGCCGCGCGCGGCCACCAGATTGCGACGCGCGAGGTGATCCGCAACGCCCCCTGGCAGGTGGTGATTTTCTCGCTGGGCATGTACCTGGTGGTGTATGGCTTGCGCAACGCCGGCCTGACCGGCTACCTGACGGTGCTGCTCGAAGCCTGCGCCGCCCACGGCGTGTGGGGCGCGGCGCTGGGCACGGGGCTGATCACGGCGCTGCTGTCGTCGATCATGAACAATATGCCCACGGTGCTGATCGGCGCCTTGTCGATCGACGCCACCAGCACCCAGGGCGCGGTGCGCGAAGCGATGATCTACGCCAACGTCATCGGCAGCGACCTGGGCCCGAAAATCACTCCCATCGGCAGCCTGGCGACCCTGCTCTGGCTGCACGTACTGGACACCAAGGGCATCCGCATCGGCTGGGGCATGTACTTTCGCGTGGGCATCGTGCTGACCTTGCCTGTGCTGTTGATCACCTTGGCGGCGCTGGCGCTGCGACTGTCCTGACGGAGACATGAAGATGGAAAAAATTGCCGATTTGCCCAATATCGATGCAGCCCTGCTCGAGCTGCCCACCGCCGCGCTCTTCGTGTCGCCGAGCGCGATCACGCACCCGCCCCGCATCCTGCTGTTGTATGGCTCGCTGCGCGAGCGTTCGTTCAGCCGCTTCCTGACGGAAGAGGCGGCCCGCATCCTGGTGCACCTGGGCGCCGAGGTGACCATTTTCGACCCGCGCGACTTGCCCATGACGGGCAGCGTGCCCGAGGACCATCCGAAGGTGGTCGAGTTGCGCGAGCTGTTCCTGTGGTCGGAAGGGCAGGTGTGGTGCAGCCCGGAACGGCACGGCGCCGTCACCGCCGTGATGAAGAACCAGATCGATGCGATTCCCCTGGAAATGGGCGCGATCCGCCCCAGCCAGGGCCGCACGCTGGCCGTCATGCAGGTGTGCGGCGGCTCGCAGTCGTTCAACGTGGTCAACGCGCTGCGCCTGCTGGGGCGCTGGATGCGCATGTTCACCATCCCGAACCAGTCCTCGGTGCCGATGGCCTACAAGCAATTCGACGAGCAGGGCCGCATGCGGCCCTCGGCTTATTACGACCGGGTGGTGGACGTGATGGAAGAGTTGTTCAAGATGACGCTGCTGCTGCGCGGCAGCAGCGCCTACCTGACCGACCGCTACAGCGAGCGCAATGAGCGGGCGCGGCGCGCCATCGACCGCCAGATCAGCCAGCTCTAGCTCCCGTGACGGCATCGGCTCACTATTGATCTAGATCATACCCGCCCTGGTTTCCGCTATTAGGCTGGTTTTTCGGGCTGCCTTGGCCAAGGGGCCACGGCGGCAGGGAAGACTGTTCAATTGAGGGGAGACCAAGCATGAACCACACCGAACGCGATCCGTATGGCATGTACAAATCACACCGGGGCAGCGCCGGACCCGGCCCGCGCCTGATGGGCGCCGACACCCTGATCGGCGACGATGTTCTCAACCGCATGGGTGAGAACCTGGGCGACATCAAGGAAATCATGATCGACATGCAAAGTGGCAAGGTGGCGTATGCCGTGCTGTCCTTCGGTGGCCTGCTGGGCATCGGCGAAAAACTGTTCGCCGTACCCTGGCAGGCACTGCAGCTCGACACGGCCAACAAGTGTTTTACGCTCGATGTGTCGAAAGACCAGCTCAAGGGCGCACCCGGTTTTGACCCGGCTGCCTGGCCGGACATGGAAGACGTGCAGTGGCAAAACGATGTCAGCGCGTTCTACGGCACGGCCACGGGCGTGCGCCATTGAGGCGAGGGCGGGGCCGGCCACGCCGTTCCGCCCTTACTTGCCGGCCAGTTCGGCCGTCAACACCGCCTTCAAATAAATACTGTCGGGGTCTTTCGGCTCGCGCTGGACGATCCACCAGGCGCTGCCTTTTTTCATTTCCCAGTACTGGGGCTGGCCGCACAGCAGCAGGGCTGCGACCTGGCCCAGCGTGGGCTGGTGCCCCACCACCAGCACCGGCTCGCGGCTGTTGGGCCAGTTGGCCGCCTGCAGCACCGCTTCGGGCGAGGCGTCCGGCGCCAGCGCATTGACCACCTTGAACTTGCGGCCCAGCGGTTCGACCGTCTGCAGGGTGCGCACGGCGGGGCTGACGAGGATCTTGCACCCTTCGGGCAACTGCGAATCGAGCCACTCGGCCATGCGGCGCGCTTGTTTCTGGCCCTTCGGGGTGAGGATGCGCGCCATGTCCGGCGCGCTGTCTTCGGCTTCGGCGTGGCGCCACAAGATCAAGTCCATGCTGTTCTCCCCAGGTAAAGACGCTACAGTATCAGGTATCGATGCTGCTCTCGGTGCTGCCGAGTAAGTCCATCAGGTAGCGCTGCGCCGAAAACTCGTTCTGGCGCGCGCGCGTGCGGCGGCGGTGATAATTGCCGTCGGCGTCGAGCTCCCAGGCGTTGGAGTTGTCTTTCAGGTAGGGGTTCAATCCTTCCGTGATGACGCGGCGCTTGAGCGCCTTGTCGAGCACGGGAAAGGCCACCTCGATGCGGCGGAACAGGTTGCGGCTCATCCAGTCGGCGCTGGCCAGGTGCACATCGTGCGCGAGGTCGTTGCGGAAATAATAAATCCGGCTGTGCTCGAGGAAGCGGCCGATGATCGAGCGTACCCGGATATTCTCCGACAGGCCCGGCACGCCCGGGCGCAAGGTACAGGCGCCGCGCACGATCAGGTCGATCTTGACGCCGTCGTGGGAGGCAGCGTAGAGGGCGCGGATGAGCGACTCGTCGACCATGGCGTTGACCTTGACGATGATGCGCCCCTGGCGGCCCGCCTTGGCGATGCGCGCCTCGTTGCGGATCGCCTTGACCAGTTCGCTCTGGAGGGCGAACGGCGCCAGCCACAGGTGCGTCAGTTTATGGGGCTTGGTCAGGCTGGTCAGGTGGATGAACACTTCGTTGACTTCGGCGCCCATCTGCCGGTTGGCGGTGAGCAAACCAAAATCGGTGTACAGGCGGGTGGTGGTGAGGTGGTAGTTGCCGGTGCCCAGGTGGGCGTAGTAGCGCAGCCCCTCGGCTTCGCGGCGGATCACCAGGGCCACCTTGGCGTGGGTTTTCAGGCCGACCACGCCGTACACGACCTGGGCGCCGGCCTGTTCGAGCTTGTCGGCCCAGTTGATGTTCGCCTCTTCGTCGAAGCGCGCCTTTAGTTCGACGATGACGATGACTTCCTTGCCGCGCCGCGCCGCCGTGACGAGCGCTTCCATCAGGTCCGAATCCATGCCGGTGCGGTAAATGGTCTGCTTGATGGCCACCACCTGCGGGTCGTTGGCGGCCACGCAGATGAAATCGATGACGGGCTGGAACGACTGGAACGGGTGGTGCAGCAGGATGTCGTGGCGGCTCATCTGCTCGAAAATGTCGAGATTGGCCATTTTCGGCGGCATGCCGGGAATGAAGGGTGTAAAGCGCAGGGCGGGCTGGCGCACCTGGTTGATCATTTCCGCCAGGCGCACCAGGTTGACGGGGCCGTCGACGGGGTAGAGGCGGCTCGGTGACAGATTGAACTGGTCGAGCAGGAACTGCGACAGCTCGTCCGGGCAGTTCTTGGCCACTTCGAGCCGCACGGCCGTGCCGAACTGCCGGCCTTGCAATTCGCCCTTCAAGGCCTGGCGCAGGTTTTTCACTTCGCCCTCGTCGACCCACAGGTCGCTGTCGCGGGTGACCCGGAACTGCGAATAGGCCAGCACGTCGCGACCGGTGAACATCTCGTCCATGTGGGCGTGGATGACGGAGCTGAGCAGGCAGAACGACTGGCCGCCGCCGCGCGTGAGGTGCTCGGGCAGTTCGATCACGCGGGGCAGCACGCGCGGCGCCTTGACGATGGCAATCGCGGTGCCCCGGCCGAACGCATCCTTGCCCGACAGCGAAACGATGAAATTGAGACTTTTATTGCTGACCTGGGGGAAGGGGTGGGCGGGATCGAGCCCGATCGGGGTCAGCAGGGGCCGCACCTGCTGGTCGAAATATTGCTTGACCCAGGCCCGCTGCGCCTCGTTGCGGTCGTTGTGGCGCACCAGGTGCACGCCGCGCTGGCGCAGTTGCGGCAGCACTTCCGTGTTGAGGATGTCGTACTGTTGCTTGACCAGCGCGTGGCACTCGGCGCCGATGCGCTCGAACATGACGGCCAGCGCCGGGTCCGGATGCAGGGCGTCCTGGGCCAGCAGGCTGGCCATGCGCACTTCGAAAAATTCATCGAGGTTGTTGCTGACAATGCACAGATAACGGAGCCGCTCGAGCAGCGGCAGGCGCTTGTCCTCCGCCTGCGCCAGCACGCGGCGGTTGAACATCAGCAGTGAGACCTCGCGGTCGAGGAATATGACAGGTTTCGGCAGTACGACTGGCGGTGGGGCTTTGGAAGTCATTGGCGGGGCGGCGCGTGCTCAATTTATCAACAGCCCATTCTATCGGTTAAATATGACAAAGGCGTGACCTCGATGAATCGGGTGCTGCGGCGCCTGCCTGCTACCCAACTGGGATATCATAGGCGCGCAGCAATTATTTCAACAAGTTTGGTCTTGTCATAAACGTGTCATATTCGGGCGGTAGACTGCGCAGCATTCACCCGTCCTACCATCCACCCCAAAGGAATTGATATGCGCATGAAACAGCTGTTCGCCTCGATGTTGATCGGTTCTGCCACCATCTTCACCTCGTCCGCCACCCTGGCCGCCGACATGACCGGCGCCGGCGCGACGTTCCCGTATCCGATCTACGCCAAGTGGGCGGAAATGTACAAGAAAAGCACCGGCAACGGCCTGAACTACCAATCGGTGGGCTCGGGTGCCGGCATCAAGCAGATCAAGGCCAAGACGGTCGACTTCGGCGCCTCCGACATGCCTTTGCCAGCAGCTGAACTCGATGCCGACGGCCTCGTGCAATTTCCCGCCATCATGGGCGGCGTGGTCACCGTGGTCAACCTGGACGGCATCGCCCCCGGCGCCATGAAGCTGACGGGCCAGGTCGTCGGTGACATCTACCTGGGCAAGATCACCAAGTGGAATGCCCCGGAAATCGTCGCCTTGAATCCTGGCATGAAGCTGCCAGCCGACGACATCACCGTGGTGCACCGCGCCGACGGTTCGGGCACGTCCTTCCTGTTCACCGACTTCCTGTCGAAAACCAATCCTGAGTTCAAGACCAAGATCGGTTCCGGCACCGCCGTCAAATGGGCACTGGGCCTGGGCGGCAAGGGCAACGATGGCGTCGCCGCCAACGTGCAGCGCATCAAGGGTTCGATTGGCTACGTCGAGTGGGCTTATGCCAAGAAAAACAAGATGTCGCACACCCAGCTGAAAAACAAGGACGGCGTGTTCCTGCAGCCGGACGACGACAACTTCAAGGCCGCCGCCGCCAGCGCCGAGTGGACCAAGACCCCCGGCTTCGCCGTCGTGCTGACGGACGCGGGCGGCAAGCAAAGCTGGCCGATCACGGGCGTGTCCTACATCCTGATGCACAAGTCGCAAGCTGACGGCGCCAAGGGCAAGGAAGTGTTGAAATTCTTTGACTGGGCCTACAAGAACGGCACCGCTGCCGCTGCTGAACTGGACTACGTGCCAATGCCAGCAAGCGTCACCAAGCTGGTCGAAGACAGCTGGAAAGCCAACCTGAAAGATGCATCGGGCAAGGCAATCTGGTAATCGATTTACCTAGTTAGACAACTTCGCGACCGCACCGTTTGCCCATAAAGCAGGCGGTGCGGTTGCGAGCACATAAAGACTCTTCCCCATGAGTGCGAATTCTCCAGCAGCCCTGGCTGACATGCAGGCGACCGAACCTTCGGTCAGCCATGCCGCGATGGTTTCGACCATGCGCAAGCAGCGCATGCAAGATTTCCTGTTCCATAAAGTCACGATGCTGTTTGCCGCATCGGTCTTGCTGGTGCTAATCGGCATCATCGTGTCACTGATTATCGGCGCCATCCCCGCCTTCCGCGAATTCGGCCCCGGCTTCATTACCCGCGTCGAATGGGACCCCGTCAACGACCAGTATGGCGCCTTGATCGCCATCACGGGCACCCTGGTCACCTCTTTCATTGCCCTGCTGATCGCCTTTCCCATCAGCTTCGGCATTGCCCTGTTTCTCACGGAAATTTGCCCCGTCTGGCTGCGCCGGCCGATGGGCACCGCCGTCGAACTGCTCGCCGGCGTGCCTTCCATCATCTACGGCATGTGGGGCCTGTTCGTGTTCGCGCCCCTGTTCGGCGACTACGTGCAACCGTTTCTCAAGCAGACGCTGGGCGCGCTGCCCATCATCGGCAAGCTGTTTTCCGGCCCCACCATGGGCATGGGCATCCTCACCGCCGGCCTGATCCTGGCGGTCATGATCATCCCCTTCATCTCCTCCGTCATGCGCGACGTGTTTGAAATCGTGCCGGCCGTGCTCAAGGAATCGGCCTACGGCCTGGGCTGCACCAAGTGGGAAGTGGTGCGCAAGATCGTGCTGCCTTACACCAAGACGGGCGTGGTGGGCGGCGTCATGCTGGGCTTGGGCCGCGCGCTGGGCGAGACCATGGCCGTCACCTTTGTGATCGGCAATGCGAATACCCTGTCCTGGTCGCTGTTCTCGGCCGGCAATTCGATCTCCTCGACGCTGGCCAATGAATTCGCCGAGGCCTCCAATCCGCTGCACGTGTCGTCCCTGTTCGCGCTGGCGCTGATCCTGTTCGCCATCACCTTTATCGTCCTGTCCGCCGCCAAGCTGATGCTGGCCGGTATGTCCCGCAAGGAGGGCATTCAATGAACCCGGCCATGACCCACGCCGCCAACAACCCCGTGTACCGGCGCCGCCTGCTGCGCCACCGCATCGGCATCGCCCTGTCCGTGTTTGCCATGTCGCTCGGCCTGGCCGTGCTCACCTGGATCCTGATCACCCTGCTGATCAAGGGTTTCGGTGGCTTGACCGCGACCATCCTGACGAACGACACGCCGGCCCCGGCCAGCGAAGGTGGCGGCTTGCGCAATGCCATCTTCGGCAGCCTGATGATGGTGACCCTGTCGACGGCGATCAGCACGCCGATCGGCATTTTCGCCGGCATGTACCTGGCCGAATTTGGCGAGCGCAACAAGTTTGCCAATGTCACCCGTTTCGTCACCGACATCATGCTGTCGGCGCCGTCGATCGTCATCGGCCTGTTCGTGTACGCGCTCTACGTGGCCCAGGTCAAGCACTTTTCGGGCTGGGCCGGCACCATCGCCCTGTCGCTCATCGCCGTGCCGGTGGTGGTGCGCACGACCGACAATATGCTGCGGCTGGTGCCCAACAGCCTGCTCGAAGCGGCCTTTGCGCTGGGCGCGCCGCGCTGGAAGGTGGCCACCATGGTGCGCCTGCGCGCCGTCAAGGCGGGTGTGGTCACGGGCGTGCTGCTGGCGCTGGCGCGTATTTCCGGCGAGACGGCGCCCCTGCTGTTCACGGCCCTCAACAACCAGTTCTTCAGCTCCGACATGAACGCGCCGCTGGCCAACCTGCCGGTGGTGATCTACGGCTTCGCCATGAGCCCGTACGACAACTGGCGCAATCTGGCCTGGGCCGGGGCGCTGATCGTCACCTTCAGCGTGCTGCTGCTCAATATTCTGTCGCGCACCGTATTCAGCCAAAAAACGCCGAATTGATCGAAAGACTCACATGACACTGCCTATGCCTACCGCGATTCCCACCGTCAGCCCACGCGCCAAGACCATCGAGATCTCGGGCCTGAATTTTTTCTACGGTAAGGCCCAGAGCCTCACCAACGTCAACCTCGACATCCACGAGAAGCAGGTGACGGCCTTCATCGGCCCGTCCGGCTGCGGCAAGTCGACCTTGCTGCGCACCTTGAACCGGATGTACGATTTGTACCCGGGCCAGCGTGCCGAAGGGTCGATCATGTACCGGGGCCACAACATTCTCGATGCGGACCAGGACGTCAACATGTTGCGCGCCAAGGTGGGCATGGTTTTTCAGAAGCCGACGCCGTTTCCCATGTCAATCTATGACAACATTGCCTTTGGCGTGCGCCTGTACGAAAACCTGTCGAAAGGCGAAATGGACGAGCGCGTCGAATGGGCCCTGAAAAAAGCCGCCCTGTGGAACGAAGCGAAGGACAAGCTCAGTAAAAGCGGCCTGTCGCTGTCGGGCGGCCAGCAGCAGCGCCTGTGCATCGCCCGCGGCGTCGCCGTCAAGCCCGATGTGCTGCTGCTCGACGAGCCCACCTCGGCGCTCGACCCCATCTCGACGGCCAAGGTGGAAGAACTGATCAGCGAACTCAAGCAGGATTACACGATTGCCATCGTCACCCACAATATGCAGCAGGCGGCCCGCTGTTCGGACTACACGGCGTATATGTATCTTGGAGAACTGGTGGAATTCGGCGAGACGGACCAGTTGTTCATGAATCCGGCCCGTAAGGAAACCCAGGACTACATCACCGGCCGCTTCGGCTGATCACGCGCAGAACACGCACCATACCAATACGACGGAGAGCAGCAATGATAGGCGAGCATTCATCCAAACAATACGACAACGAACTCGAAGCGATCCGCTCGAAAGTTCTGCTGATGGGCGGCATCGTTGAAACCCAGTTCACGGACGCCATGAACTGTTTCCGCGTGGGCGACATCGAGCAGTCCGACCGCGTGATCGGCGAGGACGATGCCGTCAACCAGTTGGAAGTGTCGCTCGACGATGCCTGCAGCCACCTGATCGTGCGCCGCCAGCCCGCCGCCAACGACCTGCGCACCGTGATGGCCACCATCAAGGTGATTACCGACCTTGAGCGCATCGGCGACGAGGCGGCAAAAATCGCCCGCATGAGCAAGTCGCTGCACACGCGCGGCGTGGTCGGCATCAATCACTTTGAAACGGTGCGCTCGATCGCCGGCCTGACCTCGGACATGCTGCACGACGCGCTCGACGCCTTCGCCCGCCTCGACGGCAAGCAGGCGATGGCGCTGATCGCCCAGGACGAGATCATCGACCACGAATTTCGCGCCATCATGCGCACCCTGATCACGTTCATGATGGAAGACCCGCGCACCATTTCGTCCGCCCTCGACACCCTGTGGGTGGCCAAGGCGATCGAGCGGATCGGCGACCATGCGAAAAATATCGCCGAATACGTCATTTATGTCGTCGAGGGCAAGGATATCCGCCACTCGAAACCCTCGGCGTCCGCGCTGGGCACGGGGGTGTAAGCGGCAATGGCAAGCGCGATCTCAAGTACGGAACGGGCAATGGTGCGCGAGCTTGCCCATGATGCGACAACGGTATTGATCGTTGAGGACGAGCCGGCGATTATCGAACTGGTTAAATTTTCCCTGCGCGAAGCGGCCTGGGAACTGGTGGCCGTGCAAAGCTGCGCCGAAGCCTGGGAGTTTCTGGCCGGCCACACGCCCAAGCTGATCCTGCTCGACTGGATGCTGCCCGACCAGACCGGACTGCGCCTGCTGGCGCGTATCCGCGCCGACCGGAATTTTCAAAAAATCCCCGTCATCATGCTCACCGCCAAGAGCATGGAAGAGGACAAGATCGCCGGCCTGAACAATGGCGCCGACGATTACGTGACCAAGCCGTTTTCGCCCCGCGAATTGCTGGCGCGCGTCAAAGCCTTGATGCGCCGCAATGCGCCCGAGCTGGCCGAGCAGTCGCTGCGGGTGGGCACGGTGCTGCTCGATCCGGTCAGCAATAGCGTGTCGATCAGCGGCGAACGCATCGACATCGGCCAGGCCGAATTCAAGCTGCTCAAATTCTTGATGGCCCATCCGGAGCGGGTATTTTCGCGCAGCCAGCTGCTCGACAAGGTGTGGGGCAACCACGCCGTGATCGAAGAGCGCACCGTCGACGTCCACGTGCTGCGCCTGCGCAAGGCCCTCAAGGACGCCGAAGGCCTGGTGCGCACGGTGCGCAGTGTTGGTTACATGTTGTCGGAAAAATAATGAATCCTCGGCTGCTGTTCTGGGTGCCCGCCTTGTTGCGCCTGCTGATGTTATTGGGCCTGGCCGGCCTGGCCTGGTCGATGGCGGGGGTGGTGGCCGGCCTGTCGGTGGCGGTGCTGCTGCTGCTGTTCCAGATCCTGCTGCAGCTGTCGTACCTGCAGCAACTGAGCAACTGGCTCGACGATTTCAACAGCGCCAAGCTGCCCGACGGCTGGGGCGCCTGGACCGATGTGTTTTCGCGCCTGTACCGCCTGCGCCGCGACGACGAGCGCAGCCAGGCCGAACTGACCGAGTGGCTGGCCCGCTTTCGCCAGGCGATGCACCTGCTGCCCGACGGCGTGGCCATCATGGACGACGTCCTGTTTCTCGAGTGGTGCAACCCGGCCGCCGAGCGCCACCTGGGCCTGACGCTCGCGCGCGACAAGGGTATGCGCGTGACCAACCTGGTGCGCCATCCCGACTTCATCGATTACATCGTGCTGGGGCGCTACGAGCAGCCGCTCACGCTGTCCCTGCGCGACCGCAAGCTGATCGTGCAGATCATCCCGTTTGAAAACCGCCGCCAGATCCTCGTCACCCACGACGCCACCGAGTCGGCCCGCATCGAGGAAATGCGCCGCGATTTCATCGCCAACGCCTCGCACGAATTGCGCACGCCCCTGACCGTGATCGTCGGTTTCCTGGAAATCGCTTCGACCACGCCGGACCTGGACGTGGCCAGCCGCCAGGCCCACCTGAAGCTGATGACGGAGCAGGGCCACCGCATGCAGCGGCTGATCGAGGACATGCTGACCTTGTCGCGGCTCGAATCGGTCGACTACCCGCTGCGGCCGGAACCGGTGGCGGTGAAGGCGGTGATCGAGGATGTGCTGGAGGAGGCGAGGGCGCTGTCGGGCGGCCAGCATGCCATCAGCGCCAGCATCGAGGGACCCGACGTGGTGGGCAGCGCCGACGAGTTGCGCAGCGCCTTTGCCAACCTGGCCTCGAACGCGGTGCGCTACACGGCGCCCGGCGGCGCGGTGCAATTGCGCTGGCGCGACATGCCCGAGGGGCCGCAGTTTTCCGTCACCGATACGGGCATCGGCATCGACCAGCTGCATATCGCCCGCCTCACCGAGCGCTTCTACCGCGTCGACAAGAGCCGCTCGCGCGAGACCCAGGGCACCGGGCTGGGGCTGGCCATCGTCAAGCACGTGCTGCTGCGGCACCGGGCCAGCCTGAGCATCCATTCGGAGCCGGGCAAGGGCAGCACTTTCACGGTGATGTTCCCGAAACGTTAATCGGCAGGGGCGTCGCCCCTACGCTACAATTACAGGCTGATCCACACTCGAACAGCCAATGACTTCACGCCGTCTCTCCCTGCTCGCCGTCGGCGCCCTGTTGCTGGCCGGTTGCCGCGCCAGCGCCCCGTTGGTGCCGGACACGCCGCTGGCCGTGGCCCCGCCCGCCGTCCTCGCACCACCCCGTAAAATCAAGATTGGCCTGGCCCTGGGCGGCGGCGCCGCGCGCGGCTTCGCCCACATCGGCGTCATCAAGGCCCTCGAAGCGCAAGGCATCTATGCCGACATCGTCGTCGGCACCAGCGCCGGCAGCGTGGTGGGCGCCCTGTACGCGGCCGGCAACAACGGTTTCGCCCTGCAGCGGGTGGCCATGGAGATGGACGAGGCGACCATTTCCGACTGGGCCATTCCCCTGTTCGGCAAGGTGTCCGGGGTGCTCAAGGGCGACGCCCTGCAGAATTACGTCAACAAGGCGGTGCGCAACGCGCCCATGGAGAAGCTGAAAATCCCGTTCGGCGCCGTCGCCACCGACCTCAACAGTGGTCAGCCCATCCTGTTCCAGCGGGGTAATACCGGCCAGGCCGTGCGCGCCTCATCGAGCGTGCCCAGCGTGTTCCAGCCCGTGAAAATCGGCAACCGCACCTATGTCGACGGCGGCCTGGTGGCGCCCGTGCCGGTGCGCTTCGCCCGCGAGATGGGGGCCGATTTCATCATCGCCGTGAATATCTCGACGCAAACGGACAGCCAAGCAACGCTCAGCTCGCTGGAAGTGCTGATGCAGACCTTCAGCATCATGGGCCAGCGCCTGAACCACTACGAACTGAAAGACGCCGACATTGTCATTACCCCCAGCCTGGGCAGCATGGGCGGCGGCGATTTCAATGCGCGCAACCTGGCCATCCTGGCCGGCGAGCAGGCGGCCGCGGCCGTCATGCCGCAACTCAAGGCCAAGCTCAAGGCCCGCCAACAACCGTAATAACGTTTTTTTCTTTTTACTCAAGGACCTGGCATGAAAACCAAACCCGTACTGACCCTCGACGACGCCAAGAAAATCGCCGCTGCCTGTGAAGCCGAAGCGAACGCCCACAACTGGGCCGTGGTGATTGCCATCGTCGACGACGGCGGCCACCTGATCTGGCTGCAGCGGCTGGACGGCGTGGCGCCGATTTCCTCCCACATCGGGCCGGCCAAGGCAAGAACGGCGGCGCTGGGCTGCCGTGAAAGCAAAATCTACGAAGACATCATCAACAACGGCCGCGTGTCCTTCCTGTCGGCGCCGGAACTCGAAGGCATGCTCGAGGGCGGCGTGCCCATCATGGTCGACGGCCAGTGCGTGGGCGCGGTGGGTGTGTCGGGCGTGAAATCGGCGGAAGATGCGCAGGTCGCCAAGGCGGGCATCGCCGCCCTGGGCCTGTAAATGCCCATTGCGATACGGTATTAATTCAATTTAATTAATTCTGTATCGCATTACCGGGCGTGAATGTCGGCGCTCTCGGGCATCGAATCGGGCGCGCCGCTGCGCACCAGCCAGGCTTGCAGATTGGTCATGTCGCGCACCAGGATTTCGCTGCCTTCGACAAAGCCGATCTGCACCACGCTGTCGGCGGGGCAGGTGACTTTGTTGACCGTGGGCGCCTGCTCGACCATCCGGCTGTAGGCCTTGAAGATCTTGTCCTGCCAGGCGTGCAGGGCGGGGTCGCGGAAGCGGTTGTTCTCGAAGTAGAGCGTGACGGTGCGGTCGGCGTTGCCGAAGCCGACCATGCCGGAGCCATTCTTGAGTGCTTCCTTGACCACCTCGACGGCATCAAGGTGCGGCACGAATACGGCGGCCCGCCCGCCCGGAAGGGGGCGTTCCATCGGGGTATCGAAGCCAAATGTCGTCATTGCCTGATTCTCCTGTTGTGACTGGCGTCATGCGCCATCTGCCCCCATTATCTCACGTCCGCTGGCCTACAATGTTACGGCGTGGATTGCCGAAGGCCGCCGCTTGCGCTATAATCCGGAGGTTTAGCCATTCCACATCTACCGTAGCGACGACCCACCATCCCATCATTGCATCGACGTCTGCCCCGAGTGAAACTGGCTCGGCTTGACGGGCGTCGGCCTGACGTGGCGCAGCTACGGTAACTTTATCAGGAGTTACCCTTGCCGCCATTTTTTTCTGGCCCTGCCGTCCCCGCCATCCTGGCGCTTGCCGACGGCACGATCTTTAAAGGGATCGCCATCGGCGCTGCCGGCCACACCACCGGTGAGGTGGTTTTCAATACCGCCATGACCGGCTATCAGGAAATCCTGACCGATCCCAGCTACACCCGCCAGATCGTCACCCTGACCTATCCCCACGTGGGCAACTACGGCATCAATGCCGAAGATGTCGAAGGGTCGAAAGTGCACGCCGCCGGCCTGATCATTCGTGACCTGCCCCTGCTGGCCTCGAACTTCCGCTCCACCCAATCGCTGTCGGACTACCTGAAGGCGGAAAACATCGTCGCCATCGCCGGCATCGATACCCGCAAGCTGACCCGCCTGCTGCGCGAGAAGGGCGCCCAGAGCGGCGCCATCCTCACCGGCACCCAGGGCAACGAGCCGTCGGTGGCGCAGGCGCTCGACCTGGCCCGCTCCTTCCCCGGCCTGGCCGGCATGGACCTGGCCAAGGTGGTCTCGACCAAGGCTGCCTACGAGTGGACCGAGACCGAATGGGTGCTGGGCGAGGGCTACGGCAAGCAGGACGCGCCGCAGTACCACGTGGTGGCGTTCGACTACGGCGTCAAGCGCAACATCCTGCGCATGCTGGCCCAGCGCGGCTGCCGCATCACGGTGCTGCCCGCACAGGCGAGCGCCGCCGACGCGCTGGCCCTGAACCCGGACGGCATCTTCCTCGCCAACGGTCCGGGCGACCCGCAACCGTGCGACTACGCCATCGCCGCCACGGCCGAACTGATCGAACGGGGCATCCCCACCTTCGGCATTTGCCTGGGCCACCAGATCATGGCGCTGGCCTCCGGCGCGACCACCCTGAAGATGAAGTTCGGCCACCACGGCGCCAATCACCCGGTGCAGGACCTCGACTCGAAACAGGTGCTGATCACCTCGCAAAACCACGGTTTCGCCGTTGACGCGGCCACCCTGCCAGCGAACTGCCGCGTGACCCACGTGTCGCTGTTCGACGGCTCGCTGCAGGGCTTTGCCCGCACCGACAAGCCGGCGTTCTGCTTCCAGGGCCACCCTGAAGCCTCGCCCGGCCCGACCGACGTCGCCTACCTGTTTGACCGCTTCATCAGCCTGATGCAAGCGGCGGGTAAAGAACAAAAGCACGAGAGTAAATAATATGCCAAAGCGTAGTGACATTAAAAGCATCCTGATCATTGGCGCCGGCCCGATCATCATCGGCCAGGCCTGCGAATTCGATTACTCCGGGGCGCAAGCCTGCAAGGCGCTGCGCGAAGAAGGCTACAAAGTCATCCTCGTCAACAGCAACCCGGCCACCATCATGACGGACCCGGAGATGGCCGATGTCACCTACATCGAGCCGATCACCTGGAAGGTCGTCGAGAGCATCATCGCCAAGGAGCGTCCCGACGCCATCCTGCCCACCATGGGCGGCCAGACGGCGCTCAATTGCGCGCTCGACCTGCACAACAACGGCATCCTCGCCAAGTACAACGTCGAACTGATCGGCGCTTCGCCCGAAGCGATCGACAAGGCCGAGGACCGCTCCAAGTTCAAGCAGGCGATGACGAAGATCGGCCTCGGTTCGGCCCGCAGCGGCGTCGCTCACAACATGGAAGAATCATGGGTGGTGCAGCGCGAGATGGGTTTTCCGACCATCATCCGGCCCTCGTTCACCATGGGCGGCACCGGCGGCGGCATCGCCTACAACGAAGAAGAATTCGAGACCATCTGCAAGCGCGGCCTGGAAGCGTCGCCCACCACCGAACTGCTGATTGAAGAATCGCTGATCGGCTGGAAAGAGTACGAGATGGAAGTGGTGCGCGACAAGGCGGACAACTGCATCATCATCTGCTCGATCGAAAACCTCGATCCGATGGGCGTGCACACGGGCGACTCGATCACGGTCGCGCCGGCGCAAACGCTGACGGACAAGGAATACCAGATCATGCGCAACGCCTCGCTGGCGGTGCTGCGCGAGATCGGCGTCGACACGGGCGGCTCGAACGTGCAGTTCGCCATCAATCCCGAAGACGGTCGCATGATCGTCATCGAGATGAATCCGCGGGTGTCGCGCTCGTCCGCGCTGGCGTCGAAAGCGACGGGCTTCCCGATCGCCAAGATCGCTGCAAAGCTGGCCGTGGGCTTCACCCTCGACGAGCTGCGCAACGAGATCACGGGCGGCGCCACGCCGGCCAGCTTCGAGCCGGCCATCGATTACGTCGTGGTGAAAATCCCCCGCTTCACGTTTGAAAAATTCCCCACCGCCGACCAGCACCTGACGACCCAAATGAAGTCGGTGGGCGAAGTGATGGCGATCGGCCGCACCTTCCAGGAGTCGTTCCAGAAGGCCCTGCGCGGGCTGGAAGTGGGCGTCGATGGCCTGAACGAAAAAACCCGCGACCGCGAGACGATCGAAGAAGAGCTGGGCGAGCCGGGACCGGAACGCATCTGGTACGTGGGCGACGCCTTCGCCCAGGGCTTCACGCTCGAGGAAGTGCACGCGCTGACCCACATCGATCCGTGGTTCCTGGTGCAGATCAAGGAAATCGTCGACATCGAACTGTGGCTGGACAACCAGCAGCTCGACGCGCTCGACAAGCCCATGCTCTACAAGTTGAAGCAGAAGGGCTTTTCGGACCGCCGCCTGGCCTTCCTGCTGCACGTGACCGACACCGCCGTGCGCGAACGCCGCCACAGCATGGGCATCCGCCCCGTCTATAAACGGGTCGACACCTGCGCCGCCGAATTTGCCACCAACACGGCGTATATGTACTCGACCTACGAGGAAGAGTGCGAATCGAAGCCGACCGACCGCAAGAAGATCATGGTGCTCGGCGGTGGTCCGAACCGCATCGGCCAGGGTATCGAATTCGACTACTGCTGCGTGCACGCGGCGCTGGCGATGCGCGAAGACGGCTACGAGACCATCATGGTCAACTGTAATCCCGAGACCGTTTCGACCGACTACGACACCTCCGACCGCCTGTATTTCGAGTCGCTCACGCTGGAAGACGTGCTCGAAATCGTCGCCCTCGAAAAGCCGGTGGGCGTGATCGTCCAGTACGGCGGCCAGACCCCCTTGAAGCTGGCGCTGGACCTCGAGCGCAACGGCGTGCCCATCATCGGCACCTCGCCCGACATGATCGATGCGGCCGAAGACCGCGAGCGCTTCCAGCAACTGCTGCAAACGCTGGGCCTGCGCCAGCCGCCCAACCGCACCGCGCGCACCGAGCCGGAAGCGCTGGAGCTGGCCAAGGAAATCGGCTATCCGCTGGTGGTGCGTCCTTCGTACGTGCTCGGTGGCCGGGCCATGGAAATCGTCCACGAACAACGCGACCTCGAGCGCTACATGCGCGAAGCGGTCAAGGTGTCGCACGATTCGCCGGTGCTGCTCGACCGCTTCCTCAACGACGCCATCGAGTGCGACGTCGACTGCATCTCCGACGGCGAGACCACCTTCATCGGCGGCGTGATGGAACACATCGAACAGGCGGGCGTGCACTCGGGCGACTCGGCCTGCTCGCTGCCACCGTATTCGCTGTCGCAGGCGACCATCGATGAACTCAAGCGCCAGACCGCCCTGATGGCCAAGGGCCTCAATGTCATCGGCCTGATGAACGTGCAGTTCGCGATTCAGAAACACGAGGTCGACGGCGTGATGGTCGACACCGTGTTCGTGCTCGAAGTGAACCCGCGCGCCTCGCGCACCGTGCCCTTCGTGTCGAAAGCGACCGGCCTGCAACTGGCGAAGATCGCGGCGCGCTGCATGGTCGGGCAAACCCTGGCGCAGCAGGGCATCACCAAGGAGGTGGTGCCGCCGTTCTTCAGCGTCAAGGAAGCGGTGTTCCCGTTCGTCAAATTCCCCGGTGTCGACACCATTCTCGGCCCCGAGATGAAGTCGACCGGTGAAGTGATGGGCGTTGGCATGACGTTCGGCGAAGCGTTCGTCAAGTCGCAGCTGGGCGCCGGCGTCAAGCTGCCCGAATCGGGCAAGGTGTTCCTGTCGGTGAAGGCGTCCGACAAGCCGCGTACCGTGGCGGTGGCGCGCAACCTGGTCGAGCGGGGCTTCCAGCTGGTGGCCACCAAGGGCACCGCGGCCGTCATCGCCGCCGCCGGCATTCCCGTCAGCGCCGTCAACAAGGTGCTCGAGGGGCGTCCGCACATCGTCGACATGATCAAGAATCACGAGATCGCCATGGTGGTCAACACGGTCGAGGAAAAGCGCAGCGCCATCGTCGATTCGCGCGCCATCCGTACCTCGGCGCTGCACGCCCGCGTGGTCACCTACACCACCATCGCCGGCGCGGAAGCGGCCGTCGAGGGCATGCGCCACCTGAACGAGTTGCACGTCTACGATTTACAAGGTCTGCATAAAACCTTAAACTAGGCCGCATGCGGTAGTCCTAAGCTATACTCCTGCTGTACCTCTTGACCACAGAGTTCGCGCGATTTGCGTCGTGCGCCTCTGTGGTTTTCATTTTGGGTCACGCCACTCCTCACACCATAGAAGCACACACCATGAACACATCCGTTCCATTGACCAAATTTGGCGCTGAACTTCTCAAGGAAGAACTGCATCAACTGAAAACCAAAGAGCGCCGCATCGTCATCGACGCCATCTCCGAGGCGCGCTCGCACGGGGATCTGTCCGAAAACGCCGAGTACGACGCCGCCAAGGAGCGCCAGGCCTTCGTCGAAGGGCGCATCGCCGAACTCGAAGGTAAACTGGGCGCCGCCCAGATCATCGATCCGGTCACCCTCGACGCCGAAGGGCGCGTGGTGTTTGCCGCCACGGTCGATCTGGAAGACCTGGAAAACGGCCAGAAAGTGACCTACCAGATCGTCGGCATGGACGAAGCGGACCTGAAGCTGTCGAAGGTGTCGGTGACCTCGCCGATCGCCCGCGCCCTGATCGGCAAGTACGCCGGCGACGTCGTCGAAGTGCAGGCGCCGTCGGGCCCGCGCGAGTACGAAATTCTCGAAGTCAAATACATCTGATCCGCATGGCCCGGCTATTGTCACCCCTGCGCCTGCTGGTGGCCGCCCTGTGGGCCGGCAGCCTGTGGACGATCGGCTACGTGGTGGCGCCCACGCTGTTCCTGTCCTTGCACGACAACGTGCTGGCCGGGACCATCGTCGGCTTCCTGCTGCGCAGCCAGGCGTGGCTGGCAATCGCCTGCGCGCTGCTGCTGTTCGTGTTGGTGGGGCGGGGTGAGCTGGCCCCGGCCCGGCGCAAGTCGGTCCTGTCGATCGTCGGCGCGATGCTCGCCTGCGCCTTGGTGATCTACCTGGGCTTGCAGCCGGTGATGGCGCAGTTGAAGCTCGACGCCGGCGCGGCCGGCCTGGCCGGCACGCCGCAGGGGCGCAGTTTCGGCATGCTGCATGGCCTGTCGCAGCTGTTCTATCTGGTCGAGAGCGTGCTGGCGGGGGCGCTGCTGCTCAAGCTGCGCTGAAAAAAAGCCCTGCGCCGCGGTGAGCGGGGCAGGGCAGACGGTCAGAGGACGCTGGCGTTCGATTAGCGACCGAGGGCGCCTTTTTTCGGGCTGGTCTGGCGCGGCTTGGCGCGCTTGATGGTGCCGCCTTCGGTGACCCGTTCATTTCCTTTGATCATGACCTTGGTGACGCTGGGGCGCTTGGTGCCGCTGGCGCTGGCCTTGACGATGGTCACTTCGCGCATGCCTTTGCCGGCCTTGCTCGAGCGTTCCTTGAGCGCTTCGACTTTCGGGCGGTACACCACCAGCAGCTTGCCGATGTGCTGGACGGGGTGGGCGCCCAGGTCGGTGGTGATTTGCTCGTACATGGCCACGCGCGCTTCGCGGTCATCGCCGGCGACGCGGATCTTGATCAGGCCATGGGAGTCCAGGCTGGCCGAGATTTCCTTCAAGACGGATTCGGTCAGACCCGACTCGCCGATCATGACGACTGGCTTGAGCCCGTGGGCTTCGGCGCGCAGTTCGCTGCGCTCGGCGGGGGTAAGTTTTTGCATATTTTTGGACAAACCTTAGTTAAACCTTTTAAAAGCAGTATTCTACGCGAATGAAGAAGAAAAAATTAAACAAGAATTGGTTGCATGACCATATCAACGACCCTTACGTCAAGTTGGCGCAAAAAGAGGGTTACCGCGCGCGCGCGGCGTTCAAGCTCAAAGAGATCGACGAAACGGAAAAACTGATCAAGCCCGGCCAGGTCATCGTCGACCTGGGCAGCACTCCCGGCAGCTGGAGCCAGTACGTGCGCCGCAAGCTGTCGGGCAAGGAAGGGGGCGGCATTGATGGCACCATGATCGGCCTGGATATGCTGCCGATGGAGCCCATCGCCGACGTCCATTTCATCCTGGGCGACTTCCGCGAAGGCCGCGTGCTGCGCGAACTGGCCGTGATCCTGGCCGGGCGCCAGGTCGACGTGGTGCTGTCGGACATGGCGCCGAACCTGTCGGGCATACCCACCGCCGACTCGGCGCGCATGGAACACCTGATCGACCTGGCCATCGAATTTTCGCAACTGCACCTCAAGCCCAGTGGTGCGCTGGTCGTTAAATGTTTCAAGGACATGGGTTTTTCGCAAATCGTTGAAAAATTCCGCGCCGAGTTCAAGGTCGTCAAGCAGGTCAAGCCAAAGGCGAGTCGCGATAAATCGTCGGAAATTTTCCTCGTTGGCAAGGGCTTGAAGAATCCTGGCGTGCAAACCCGGGTGGAAGAGGAAGAAATTGATCTGATGGATCAATCGCGCTCTTGATTTTTGCCCGCGCTGGCCGCACATCTGCCAAAGTTCCGGTGTTTACGCAGTGCCAGGCAGGGTCCCGGCAGCCGGAGCGGTTGATTTGAGTGGTTTTTTATGCGGTCGCTGGGGCGTGCGTGGCATGGCCCGGCTATTGCGAGTAAAATCGGTGTACTACACTTGGGTACAGGATGCGTCAGCATCGAAGGAGTTTTCGTGAATAACATGTTTTCCAAATCCGCCATCTGGGTGGTCGTTGCCTTACTGCTGTTCATGCTGTTCAAGCAGTTTGACAATCACAGCACCGCCGGCGGCAGCAAGACCATCGCGTACTCCGAACTGCTCGACGACATCAAGGCGCGTCGGCTGAAGGACGTCGTCATCGAAGGACAGAACATCACCGCCTTGCGCGCCGACGACACCAAGGTGCGCGCCACCGCCACCCCGCTCGACAAGGGTCTGGTCAGCGACATGGTCGCCAACGGCGTCCACTTCGACATCAAACCGCCCGAGGAAGCCGGCTTCCTGCAGCAAATTTTCATCTCCTGGTTCCCCATGCTGCTGCTGATCGGCGTGTGGGTGTTCTTCATGCGCCAGATGCAGGGCGGCGGCAAGGGCGGCGCCTTCTCCTTCGGTAAATCGAAGGCCCGCATGATGGACGAAACGAATAACACCGTTACCTTCGCTGACGTCGCCGGTTGCGACGAAGCGAAAGAAGAAGTCAACGAAATCGTCGACTTCCTCAAGGACCCCACCAAGTTCCAGAAACTGGGCGGCCGCATTCCCCGCGGTGTGCTCATGGTCGGCCCACCGGGCACCGGCAAGACGCTGCTGGCGCGCGCCATTGCCGGCGAAGCGAAAGTACCGTTCTTTTCCATCTCCGGTTCCGACTTCGTTGAAATGTTTGTCGGCGTGGGCGCCAGTCGCGTGCGCGACATGTTCGAAAACGCGAAAAAGCACTCGCCCTGCATCATTTTCATCGATGAGATCGACGCCGTCGGTCGTCACCGTGGCGCCGGCATGGGTGGCGGGAACGACGAGCGCGAACAGACGCTCAACCAGTTGCTGGTCGAAATGGATGGCTTTGAAGCGAGCTCCGGCGTCATCGTCGTCGCCGCGACCAACCGCGCCGATGTGCTCGACAAAGCGCTGCTGCGTCCGGGCCGTTTCGACCGCCAGGTGATGGTCGGCCTGCCGGACATCCGCGGTCGTGAGCAGATTCTCAATGTCCACATGCGCAAAGTGCCTATCAGCACCGACGTCAAGGCCGACATCCTGGCCCGCGGCACGCCGGGTTTCTCGGGCGCCGACCTGGCCAACCTGGTCAACGAAGCGGCCCTGTTCGCCGCCCGTCGCAGCAAGCGCCTGGTGGAAATGAGCGACTTCGAAGATGCCAAGGACAAGATCTACATGGGTCCCGAGCGCAAATCGATGGTCATGCGCGAGGAAGAACGTCGCAACACGGCCTATCACGAGTCGGGCCACGCCGTCATCGCCAAGCTGTTGCCGAAGGCGGATCCCGTCCACAAGGTCACCATCATGCCGCGCGGCTATGCCCTTGGCCTGACCTGGCAGTTGCCCGAACACGACGCACTGTCCGGCTACAAGGACAAAATGCTGGAAGAAATCTCGATCCTGTTCGGTGGCCGTATCGCTGAAGAAATTTTTGTCGGCCAGATGTCCACGGGCGCCTCGAACGACTTCTCGCGTGCCACCAAGTTGGCCCGCTCGATGGTCACCCGCTTCGGCATGTCTGACAGCATGGGTGTGATGGTCTACGAAGACAGCGAAAACGAAGGTTTCTTCGGTGGCGCCACCAAGACCATTTCGGAAGCGACCCAGCAAAAGGTCGATGCCGAGATCCGCAACATTCTTGACACGCAATACGCGCTGGCCCGCCGCCTGCTGGAAGAAAACCGCGACAAGGTCGAAGCCATGACGCGTGCGCTGCTCGACTGGGAAACCATCGACGCCGACCAGATCAACGACATCATGGCCGGTAACGAACCACGCACGCCCACGTCGACCAATTTGACCAAGCGCACGCCGCCTCCGGGCGACAGCGGCACGGGCGGTGTATCGCCCAACGCCACCGCGCCTGCCTGATGGTTGCTGGCGCGTCAATGAGCGCTTGAAGTTGAAAAGGCATCCTCGGGTGCCTTTTTTTCATTCGAGCATGCCCCTGGCAGTTTTCATCCCGGTGTAAATTACGATGCGACATTTTTTGCAATGCGGCCGCTTTGGCTATTCCCTCGGTGCGGACGCCGGCACGGGCGGCGATGCCGCCTCGGCGCTGGTGATGGGCATACTCAACGTCACCCCGGACTCGTTCTCCGATGGCGGGCGCTTCCAGTCGCTCGAGTTTGCCATCTCGCGCGCCGAAGAGATGGTGGCCGACGGCGCCGACATGATCGACATCGGCGGCGAGTCGACCCGTCCCGGGTCGGCGCCCGTGTCGGTGGAAGAAGAATTGCAGCGAGTAATGCCAGCCCTGTACGCCTTGCGGGGCCTGGGCAAACCTTTGTCGGTGGACACGTTGAAGCCGGCGGTGATGCGCGAGGCGGTCATCGCCGGCGCCGACATGATCAACGACGTCAACGGATTTCGCGCGCCCGGCGCCATCGACGCCGTGCGGGACAGCGACTGCGGCCTGTGCATCATGCATATGGTGGCAACGCCCGCCACCATGCAGCAGCAGGCGCAGTACACCGACGTCGTCGCCGAGGTAATCGACTTCCTGGCGGGGCGCATCGAAGCTTTGACCCGGGCGGGAATTGCCCGTAACAGATTGTGTATCGACCCCGGCTTTGGTTTTGGCAAAACCGTGGCCCATAATGTGGCCTTGCTAAGAAACATAGGCCGCATCGAACGGGAGCTGGACTTGCCCGTACTGGCTGGGCTGTCGCGCAAATCGATGATTGGCGCCATCACCGGCCGTCCCGTCGAGCAGCGCCTGGCCGGCAGCCTGGCCGGCGCATTGGCTGCGGTGGCGCAGGGCGCGGCCCTGATTCGCGTTCATGATGTGTCTGAGACCGTCGATGCCCTGAAAGTGTGGCAGCAGGCGGGCACCCAATAACTGACGAAGAGAAGAGAACAATATGGGACGTAAATATTTTGGTACCGATGGCATCCGTGGCCTGGTTGGCGTCGCGCCGATCACCCCTGACTTCGTCATGCGCCTGGGCTACGCCGCCGGCAAGGTACTGGCCAAGAGCCCGCCCGCGGGCGGCCGTCCGACGGTGCTGATCGGCAAGGACACCCGCATCTCCGGCTACATGCTGGAAGCGGCGCTGGAATCGGGCTTTGCCGCCGCCGGCGTCGACGTGATGCTGGCCGGTCCCATGCCGACCCCGGCCATTGCTTACCTCACGCGTGCGCTGCGCCTGGCGGCCGGCGTGGTCATTTCCGCGTCGCACAACCCGTTTCAGGACAACGGCATCAAATTCTTTTCCGAGCACGGCACCAAGTTGCCGGACCAGGTCGAGGCGGAGATCGAGGCGGCCATCGACTTGCCGATGGAGTGCGTGCCTCCCCAGCGCCTGGGCCGCGCCAAGCGCCTGTTCGACGCCCAGGGCCGCTACATTGAATTTTGCAAGGGCACCTTCCCGAACGAGCTCGACCTGCACGGCATGAAGATCGTCGTCGACTGCGCCCACGGCGCCGCCTACCACATCGCGCCGCCCGTGTTTCACGAACTGGGCGCCGAGGTGATCGCCATTGGTGCCAGCCCGGACGGTTTCAATATCAACGCCGGCTTTGGCGCCACCGCCCCGGCAGCGCTGGCCGCTGCCGTTGTCGAGCACAAGGCCGACCTGGGCATCGCCCTCGATGGCGACGCCGACCGCCTGATCATGTGCGACGCGACCGGCCGGATCTACAACGGTGACGAGTTGCTGTACGTGATGGTGCTGGACCGCCTGGCGACGGGGCCGGTGGCCGGCGCCGTGGGTACATTGATGACGAACATGGCGCTGGAAGTCAAATTCAAGCAGTTGGGCGTGGGCTTTGCACGTGCCAAGGTGGGCGACCGCTATGTGCTGGAAGTGATGAGAGAGAAGGGCTGGCTGTTCGGCGGCGAAGGGTCCGGCCACCTGCTGGCCCTGGACAAGCACTCCACCGGCGACGGCATCGTGTCTGCCTTGCAAGTGCTGTCGGCCTTGAAACGCTGCGGCAAGTCGCTCGCCGAATGCTGCGCCGACCTGGTACTGTTCCCGCAGACCCTGATCAACGTCAAGGTGCCGGCCGGCTTCGACTGGACCAAGAATCCGAACATGGTTGCCGAAAAAGAGGCGGTCGAACGCGAACTGGGCGACACCGGCCGGGTGCTGATCCGCGCCTCCGGCACGGAGCCTTTGATCCGCGTGATGGTGGAAGCGAAGGACAAGACCGTGGCCCACAGCCTGGCGCGGCGCATCGCCGATCACGTCCCGACACCCTTGGCCGCGTGAGTTCGGCTGAAGATGCGGCTGTCGCATTGACGATGGCCCGTCTTCCCGCTATAATATTGTTTTCGGAGTGTGGCGCAGTCCGGTAGCGCACCTGGTTTGGGACCAGGGGGTCCAAGGTTCGAATCCTTGTACTCCGACCAAAGTTTCAAGGACGGGCTGTCATGCAAGTGACAGCCCGTTTTCATTTCTGGCGACGGTTCAGTCGCTGTATCAAGTCACATTCTGCCCATAGCTCAGTTGGATAGAGCATCAGCCTTCTAAGCTGAGGGTCACAGGTTCGATTCCTGTTGGGCAGACCAAAAAATCTTTTTAAATCAATGGGTTACAGTCGGTTAGTTGATTGGATAACCTGTTTTCTAAGTAACTTAATTTTCCAAGTAAGCGATAAGCAAGCATCCTGCCGCCGTTGTGTGGTGGCTACGCTGCTGCGTTCGTCCACTCATCGTCCATACCGATCCTTGCCGCAATCAGTTCGTCCGCCTGGATGTTAGAGAATTTCGGCAGTAGGGCGACTGCTTCGGTCAGCAGCCGGAATGCGATTTGTAGCATTCCGCTTGTGACGCTGTCCGGGGCTTCGTGGTGGTAGCGAAGGTCCGGGCCAGAGTGGCGAACACTTAATGTCGTCAGATCGTTGTGAGCATATCCGCATAGAAGCCGGTAGCTGGCGTAAGACTCTCCAAGTCCAGCCTTCATCAACTTGTCTTCGATCTTCTGTGTTCTGAATCCTTTTTCTTTCAGCAGGTCGCGCTCCAATACGGAAGCGGCGGCGGCGGCTTTTACGGTATCAGCCGAGACGCTGTGATCCTGCATGTCAGGGTAGGCGGCTATCCGCTCAAAGGTGTTCGCGGTGCTTTTGGCACTTTCAAACGCTATCTGGTCAAGGTGGGTAGCATCCTCCACAAGTATGCTCAAATCCGCCATGCCTTCCAGCATCGAACGAACGAGGATGGGCGAATGGGAAGAAAACCCGTTCTCGATAAGGCACGTAGTGGCGTCGAAGAGTTCGCAGATGGTCAGGCACAGATGGGCCGCTGCCCGTGCTTGTTCAGTCTTGGTGACCTTTGCACGAAGGATAAATTCATCGTACTGCTGCTTAACCGAACCAGCGGCAACGAGCATTTTTTGGATGTCAGGCATGGAATGTTTAAGGTTGTCAGATTGGAATGCCATCGTACCGTAGCTGTGGTCACAAAAACCAAAAAAATCCAGCAGCCTTGCCCGTGTCATTCGGGAGGGTGCTGGATTCGGAAAAGTATCGGAGGTCGAACGGGCGACTTAATGGCCGCGTGGGCCTAGGGAAATAAAATCTGTCCCAGCTAAAATATTAAAGCTGGGACTGGCTGGCGCTGGTGCCCCACACCCGGAGTTTGCCCGGTGTTGTGTGTGGCGTGGCGGCTTACGCTGCGGCTTTAATAGTGGCGTACAGGGTGGCACGGCTGATACCGAAGTCAGCGGCAAGCTTGGTCTTGCTCTCGCCTGCTGCTGCACGGCTGCAGAGGTCGGCTACTTGGTCGGCGGACAGCTTGGCGAAACGTCCCATGTGCTTACCCTCTGCACGGGCCTTCGCCTGTCCCTCTTCCCGGCGTTCGTTAATCATGGACAACTCGAAGGCAGAGACAGCGCCCAGCATGGTCAGGAGCATCTGGTTCATCGTGTTGGCCTTGTCGCCGGTGAAGGTCAAGCCTTCCTTCTTGAACACAATCGCTATGCCCTTATCCGTCATCTGCTTGACCAATGCGAGCAAGTCGGCGGTGTTGCGGGCAAGGCGGCTGATTTCGTGGACAACTACGGTGTCGCCCTTGCGGACGTGGGCAAGCGTGGCGGTAAGGGCCGGGCGATCCGTCGTGCTACCGCTGCACTTATCGGTGAAGGTCTGATCCAGCGACACACCGTCAAGCTGGCGTGCAGAGTTCTGGCCTACCGAACTGATCCTGATGTATCCCACTGTCGGTAGTTGTCAACAAAGATGTCGCGTCAGTTCATGCGGCCAGCTTCAATAATTCAGGCGCAGCCCTTTCTGGATTGAGCCACACCTCGTCCTTCAGTTTCCAATTGCGCGTGGCGCCG